>CAMBEF010000079.1 GCA_945865495.1 uncultured Bacteroides sp.
GCCGGATGTTAAGATTATCGCAGTTGAGCCTTCCGGTTCACCGGTGTTATCGGGAGGGCAGCCGGGACCGCACAAGATTCAGGGAATCGGAGCGGGCTTCATTCCAAAGGTAATGGATATGAGCCTTGTTGACGAGATAGTAACGGTAAGCAATGAAGATGCATTTGCTGCGGCAAGAGATGTAGCAAAGTCAGATGGACTTCTGGTTGGCATATCATCCGGTGCGGTAATTCATGCTGCAGCACAGATTGCGGCAAGACCTGAGAACGAAGGTAAGAATATAGTTATTCTTCTGCCGGATACAGGGGAGAGATATCTGTCAACATCGTTGTTTGAATTTTAAGAGTGCATGATTGATTTATGTAATCCGTGTAGACGTTGATGATTTGCATATTGCAAGACGGGCACGCTCCCGCTGCGATGCAGCCATAGCGGTACATAAGCCGCTAAAACACAGCGGCTAAGTACCGATGACTGCAAAGCACCCGGCTTGCAACACACAAATCATCAACTGTTTGTTGGAATGTGAAAATCATATTTAATCATGCAACACAAAAAGTAGTTTACAGAAAGGAGCCGGATCAGCCGGGACATACCATGAAAAAGAATATCAGATGCTTCCTGGCGATGACGCTTGCTGTGACACTTACAGCCGGGATGTACGGATGTAAAAGTTCAGATAAGACGCTTACGATAACGAATGTATCGTATGATGCAACAAGAGATTTTTATGAAGAATATAATAAGCTGTTTGAAGCTTATTATGAGAGCAGATATAACAAACCTGTAACAGTGATTCAGTCACATGGCGGCTCAGGAAGTCAGGCAAGATCGGTAGTCGAAGGCTGTAATGCGGATGTTGTGACACTTGCACTTGAGCATGACATATCGCTTATAGAGAATACGGGGCTTATAGATAAGGGCTGGGAAGATGAATACGAGAATACATCTTCACCATATACATCTGCGATAGTATTTCTTGTAAGAAAGGGTAATCCAAAAGGAATACATGACTGGAATGACCTGATAAAGGACGGAGTTGAGATAATAACGCCTGATCCAAAGAGCAGTGGCGGCGCCTGCTGGAACTTCCTTGCAGCATTAAGCTATGCACAGGTTAATTATAAGGATACCGGAATGCAGAAAGAATTCTTAAAGAAGCTTTATTCTAATGTATCGGTGCTTGATTCGGGAGCAAGAGGCTCAGCAACAACATTTGTGGAGAATAACAAGGGTGATGTGCTGATAGCATGGGAGAATGAAGCTATGGCAACGGTTGATAACTACGCCGGAGAGTATGAGATAGTTAATCCGTCAGTAAGTATAACGGCGCAGCCAAGTGTGGCGGTTGTAGATGACAATGTGAGAATGAACCACAGTGAGAATGCGGCGGCCGAGTATCTCGGATATCTCTATTCAGATGAGGCACAGAGGCTTGCAGCACAGTATGGCTACAGACCGTATAACAAAGATATACTTAATGAATTCACGGATAAGTTTGACACCGCGATAAGATGTACGTCTATTGAAGATTTTGGCGGATGGAATGCAGCTTACAGAAAGTATTTCGATGACGGAGCACTTTTTGACAAGATATATAACAGTTAACAGACAGGCAGCCGGCATAAGCTTATGCAGATAACTGATTGGGGAAAGCTATGGAAAATGCTATTGAACAAGAGAAAGTAAAAATTAATAAGAGTAAGAAGACAAGAGTTATTCCGGGCTTCAGGCTTACAATGGGAATTACGGTGACAATGCTTTCGCTGATAGTTCTTATCCCGCTTGCGTCAGTTATGGTGTATTCCCTGAAGATATCACCTTCTGAATTCATAGAGCTTGTGACAAAGCCTAATGTGCTTTATGCATTTGCAACGAGCATTCAAAAGTATTACACACCGGAAGGGAAGAGAAATCAGACGGTTAGGAATAAAGGAGAAGTTAAGAGCTTTTATGTATCAGAGAATCACCCGGCCATTGTCAGCGAAGAAGAATGGCAGCAGGTACAAGAGCTCATGCAATATCATAAAAAGCAAAGAAATATTCAAAGCGGTGATAAGTACCAAAGAAGGTATCCAATGAGTGGAATGCTTGTCTGCCCGCATTGTGGTAAGAGTTTACGACGCAGATATGTTTACAATAAAAGAGTGGAATGGATATGTTCTACATATATCCAAAAAGGAAAAGAGGCCTGTAAGGGAATTCGTGTTAGAGACGAGTTACTTACGGGCCTTTCTTTTACAGAGCCAATGGTAGTTGAGGAGGTATTTGAAAATGGCGAGAAGCATTACGGTTATACCAGCAAAAGAGCCTACGATTCTGGTGAACGGGCAGCAGATAGAGTTAAAGAAGAAGGTCGCAGCGTATTGCCGCGTATCAACAGATCAAGAAGAACAGTTATCGAGTTATGAGAACCAGGTACGCTATTATACTGAGGTGATAACCAAAAATCCAGATTATGAACTGGTTGATATTTACGCTGATGAAGGTATCTCCGGTACCAACACCAAGAAGCGTGATGATTTTAACAGAATGATTGCAGACTGCAGGGCCGGAAAGATAGACCTTATCATTACAAAGTCGATTTCTAGATTTGCCAGAAACACACTGGATTGCCTGAACTATGTAAGAGAGCTTAAGGACTTAGGAATCGGGATTGTTTTTGAAAAGGAAAACATTAATACTTTAGATGCTAAAGGTGAGGTGCTTCTTACGATACTTTCTAGCTTGGCCCAGGATGAGAGCCGCAGCATATCAGAGAACTGTACCTGGGGTATTCGAAGAAGATTTGAACAGGGCAAGCATAAAATGAGCACCAAGCGCTTCTTGGGGTATGATACGGATGAGGAAGGCCACCTTGTTGTAAACAGGCAGCAGGCCAAGATAGTGGTTAGGCTTTATGAGGAATTCATGTCCGGGAAAACGGTTGATTATATTGCCAGGATATTTAAGGCTGAGAAGATAAAGAACTGGGATGGAAAGTATAACTGGCAGGCAAGTACGCTGGACTCCATGCTTCGAAATGAGAAGTATATGGGAGATGCCATTCTGCAGAAAAGCTATACAGCCGATTTCCTTTCCAAGAGACGAGTTATAAATGACGGTAGTGTTCAGATGTACCATATTGAAGAAGATCACGAACCAATCATTGATATTGAGACTTGGGAAGCAGTCCAGGCAGAGCTTGAAAGAAGGGCCCAGTACTGTAAGGAACATTTCACAAATGCCTATGCACAGCGCAGCGAGGTAAATCCTTTGTACGGCAAGATTATCTGCGGCAATTGTAACCACACTTATTCCAGGGTGAAGTACACAACTAGGGCAGGCACAAAGATTGTAAAGTGGCGATGTGGTTCCTGTAATATGGCAAATGGCCATAAGGTGTGTAGCAACAGATACATTACAGAGGAATCATTAATGAAATTATTTGTAATGAGCTGGAATGAGATAGTTGAGCACCAGGAAGAATACCAGCAGTATTGGCAGGTAAATCTTAAGGGCGAGGATGTGCTGCTAAGATATAAAACCAAACTTCTTATTAAGAGGGCGGCAGCGGGACCTATAAAGGAATTTAAGCCAGAACTTATGATGGCGGTAATGGATTACATTACCGTATTTGAAGATGGAAGGCTTCAGATAAAGTTTTATGACGGAACAGAGTTTGAAGTAGCAACTGAATAGGGATAAAGTTAAATGGCCGGTACGTGAATAGGAGATTATTATTTGCTTACCGGCTTTTTTTGTGCATAAAATAGAACTAAGAATAAAAATAAATCGAAATGCAAGTCAAATTGACGAAAAATATTGACAAAATTCCGATAAAGGAATAGAATACGTTTATAATATTTTTGGCAAAATGCTTGAAAGAGTATGACGCAAAGCTATAGGGCCTGTAAAATGGTAGCCAGTTACACGTTAATAACATTGCTAGAAATAGCAGTGTTTTTTGTTTATATGAGGTAAAAAATGATAAATGGGTATATGTCGATTAATGAAATAGCAAACAAGTGGAACCTGTCACAAAGAAGAGTGCGTGCGATGTGTGCAGATGGATTAATTCCTGGTGCAGCTAAATTAGGAAAAGAATGGGCGATTCCGGTAAGTGCAGAGAGGCCCGTTGATGGGCGAATTACTTCAGGAGAATTCATTAATTGGAGAAAAAAACAGGAGGAATAATCATGGCTGATACACAAATTACTATATTAGGAATGTCTGGAGCTGGTAAAACTTGTTACTTGCTTGGTTTATATTATAAGATGGGCGCAGGAATGAGAGGTTATACAATTACAACTGATGAAGATACAGATGTTAGACTGCGTGATAGATATGCAAAAATGTGTGATCAATCTTTAGGAAAAGAAAGATTTCCGGCAGGAACAGATAACATTTCAAAATATCAATTTAATCTTCAGCATGGGTACAACACTATTATGTCATTTGATTGGGTTGATTATCCAGGTGGAACGCTTGATAGAAAAAACGAGGGAAATCTCGAAGAATACGAAGATGTAAAAAAGGCGATTAATAATTCGAGCAGCTTATTTATTTGTGTTGATGGTTCCTTGTTATGCGGCGATGATGTAGATGAAAAGATTGACAGAGTTAAGGATGAGTGTAGCTCGGTAATAAATACTTTTTTCAGTGAGTATTTTGAAAGTAATAATGTGCTACCTCCTACTGCAATTGTGGTTACAAAATATGATTTATGCAAAGATGATACCGATGAAGATGAGCTGTGTGACATCATTGAGGAAGCATTTAGTCCATTTTTTGTAAAAGATCATAATGAGAGGATAGTAACTATTATTCCAGTTTCGATTGGATTAAACATTATGGATGATGATTGTGCTGGAAAATTGAAACCACTGAACATTCATTTGCCAATTTTTATGGGAATATGGTTTGCACTTAGTAAAAGGATACAAAACCATATTGAAGGAATGGATTCATATAAGAAAAAGCAAAAGCAGGAAACAGATAGAGCAAGAGATAAAAAGGCTAAGGAAGAAAACAAGTTATGGATCTTTAAGAGTAAAGATGAGATACAACGATTGGCAAGAGCAATTCAAGAAGCCGAAAGAGAAGGAGAAAAGCATACAAAGGAACTTAATGATATGCTAAATGTAATGACTAATAATAGCGATAAGCTGATTAAAGAACTTGAAAAGATACCGTATGTCTATATAAATGGAGAAAGAGGAACTTTTTCAGATATAATCAAGTAGGAGGGTTGAAAGTATGAGAGTAGCACCAATTATACATACAAGAACCCTAAGTTGTGATTTTAACGCTGAGTTTAGGGTTAGGCCAGATTTGTTTTTAGACAGCGACGTAAAATGGACAAGGAAATATGTATTACAAGCGACAAGTTCTATTGACAGTATGCAAGGTGAACGCTGGGTAATACTTGATAATGGAGCGTATAGAGTGGCTGGTGTGGTTGGATTTATTAAAAGCATAACTGCCAAGTGTAATCTCGACGAAGAAAGAAAAAAAGTAGCAGAAACTATGTACTGTGATGATAAAGGAAGATTAGTATATGCCTTTATTGGAGTTGTAATTGATACGCAAAACAATATAAATGTAGAAGATATTACATACGATTTTTTGTGGGAACAATACGAAAAGTACATTTATCCAGTTTGGAATCGAACTTATCAGGAAGTTGAAAGAGTACCATTTTTTGAAACGACGGGTATGTCTGTTCAGCAGGGATCTCTGCCACAGGAGCATAAAGTAAATTCAAAGATATTTTTTGAATCAAATCCTGTGACTGACCTGATTGTATTTAAGAATTATTTAGCACAACAATGTGGTGACATACTGTTTTGCAGTAATCTTAGTGATATAAATTCAATTAGAGAATGCGATTTCACTATACTTACAACAACCTTAAATAACATTACAAGAATTAAAAGAGATGATGTTAAGGTTGTACCAATGAACAGTTATGTTCCTGAACAAGCGCAAACACAAGTGTCAGAAACTAGTATAATTGAGTCTACTCCAACGGAAGAAACTAAAAAAAAAAGTTTGCTAGTAGGCGTGATTTGTTTATTGATATTTGTAATAATTATTCTGATGTGGTTATTGCTAGCGGGGAAATCGAGTCCGAATACTCTGTTGTCATTGAACCTAGAAAATCTTCCAGAACAGATGGTATCAGTAAAAGTAGTACTGAATATGTATTGGTGCTAAAAAAGAGGAGGAAGTAACATGGCAGAAAAAAAGAGTAAAAGCAATTGTTTTGAAGAATTTAATAATGATGCACCTAGAAAAAAAGATCCTACCATACAGGTACTTTTTGATTATGAAAAGCATTATATGGACTTAGTACGAAAATATAGTACTGAGATAAAATTCATAGAAGATATGCTAAGTGATTATCGGCAGGAACAGATAAAGTTTTACACAGAAACATTACCTGAACTACAGAAAAAATTAAATGAAGATCCTGGTGTAGATGAGGAAATGAAAAGGACATGGCTATGTAGGCTAACTGCCAATATGGATAAGAGTTTTCAAATGAGCGATACACTCATTAATGATTTTGCCACAAAAAAACTTCAGGAATTCAAAGATGCTGTAAATGAAAAACTTAGAGGGCTTTAAGGTTTGAGAGGAGAGATGCTATGAATGACGATTTTCCTTATTTAGCCTTCATGGAAGTATTAAGAATGGGCAGAAATCAATTGATTGATGACACTGCTGAATGCTGTTCATAGGATTTATATGATGCATTATATTGTAAGCCCGATACAGATATTTACAATATTAAAATGGAATTGTATGAATTGCTTTGGATAGAAATGCATTGGAATAGGTTGATAAATCGCTTAGAAGAAAAAGATTGTACTGAAAAAGAGAAAAAAGAGATTATTTCTTTATTTGCAAATTGGTTTAAGTCTTTTGTGAATAACTGGAATTATTCAGAACTAGATATATTGATTTTTGAAGAGAAGATGAATATATTACGTTCTCTGATATCAGTTAACAATGAATGGGAAAAAAATATCAAAAAAATGAAGGTTTCATTTGAACAGAGTAAAAAACAAATGAAGGCCCGTATAAAAGAATTGGAGGATGCATATGGCAGTAGCAAAAGTAGTAGGTAAGATTTTTGGAATGTTTGACAAAATTGATGATATCGTATATGAACCAGTCAAGTTGGTGTGCGATGTTTTAAGACAACCATTAAAGCAGGTTGAAGCACATAACGAAAAGTCGAAAGCAGAGCATGAACAAGAGTTAAAGAAGCAGCTTCAACAATTTGAGGCTGATCTTGAAATGAGTAAAAAGAAACAAGAGATGGAATTATCTATGGAGCAAAAACGTCTGGAAGAAGAAATTAATCAGATGATCATAGATAATGAGGTTGCACGCCGAGATGAAATGGTGAGATTAGAGATGGAGTACAGAAAAGAAATGATGGCTGCAGCAGAACAGTTCCAAACTATGATGGTTAATCTTCAGCATGATACTAGAAGTAAATTATTGGCTTTATATAATGATAACAAAGTTCAGTATCTTGAAGTACAGAAACAATATAAAATGGATATGTTTGAAACTGTTAAGGAGCTTAAAGAACTTGATGATGATGGCTCAAATAAAGAGGCAATAAATGCATACTTGATGGAGCAGTTAAAATTGTTAGCACAGAGTTCAGCAGACTTCTTAAAAATGCTTAATACAGATTTTGAGAAGGTTGTTGGACAGATAGATATTCAAGTTACTGAGATCCAGGGTATTGCAACAAGATATTTGACTCCGGCGTTAGCAAATGAGCGTGCTTTAACACAGAATGTAGTGGATGCAATAGAAACAACGGAAAATTAGTAGTGTTCATTTTAGATGAATTTTACCTCTCTTTGTATAAAGGGAGGTAATTCTTGTTTTTATGTGTTTTATGAATAGCGAACCGGAAGAAAACGAATGCCGCACTGTTTGAAACCTGTCCGCCGGAATGGTGCAACTTTTTGTGATTTACATATAGGGGTGCAAAAAACTATAGAAACACCAAATTGTCCGCGAATGTTAATGCAAAGTAAAGTTTCAATGCTGCTTGAAGACTTTAATGTGCTGGATGACAGCGGATATGTTGTTGCAGGAGAAGACGGTGGAACATCATGCAGTGGGCTTTTTGTTGCAGGCGATGCAAGAACCAAGAATCTCAGACAGGTAGTTACTGCTGCCTCCGATGGAGCCAATGCCATGTATTCAATCATGCAGTTATTGTCAAAATAGACAAAAAAAACGTCAAAATTTCTTAAAATTTGGTTAATCTGTTTAGGGGTTAGGCGCTATAATATACGCGTAACAAGAAAGAGCAATACTTAACAAAACCTGCCTATAGCAATATGGCGTATAACCATAAGATATAAGCTGAAGGCTGCTAAGCAAATCAGATTTTTGGAGGAAAAGGTAAATGAATACTTTAAAAGCTGAAAAGAGAAGTTTGGATGTTAAGGCAAAGAGATTAAGACGCGAAGGATTTGTTACGGGCAATGTATTTGGCAGAGAATTAGCAGAGTCAATACCTGTAAAGATGCAGAAGGCCGATGTGGAGCGTATGATGAAGACAGACCATAAGGGCAGTCAGATTATGCTTGATGTTGACGGAGAACAGTATGATGTTCTTATTAAGGAGATTGCATTTAATCCACTCAAGGGTATAGTTGAGGAGATTAGTTTTCAGGCATTGGTAAGCAATGAGATGGTACATTCTGTAGCTGAGGTAATACTGGTTAACCATGATAAGGTTGCCGAAGGTGTTGTACAGCAGCTCCTGAATGAAGTTTCATATAAAGCATATCCGTCAGCAATTGTAGATTCAGTTAAGGTTGATGTAAGCCAGATGAAGATTGGTGATACAATCAGAGTTAAGGATCTTGATATTGCAGCTGATAAGGATGTAGAGATTCATACAGACCTTGAAGCTCCTGTTGTAACAGTAACAGCAGTTCATAATGATGTTCCTGAGACAGATGAGGAAGCAGCAGACGGTGAGGCTGCAGCAGAATAATCGGAGCAAAAGCAGGAGATGGTTCTGTATGCATTATTAGAACTTAATATGTAGCATTAAAAAGGCGGCATTACTCCGGCACAGTTGTTGGAGATGCCGCTTTTTGCTTGAAAATATGGCATAATTAGGATATAATTCAACATATTAGCGGACAAATACATAAAGAAAAGGAACAGGAAAAATGGCTAACATGAATATGGATTTTCCACCACAGGTAGTGGAAGGCAACATAAGGGCAGAAGTTGACAGAGTTAATATGCCTTTTGTAAGGATGGTACTTCTTGGAATATTTGCAGGAATGTTTATTGCCGGAGGCGCTGCAGCAAGCAGTGTGGCAATGCATGCGATAAGTAACGTAGGACTGGCAAGGCTTCTGGGCGGCGTAGTATTCCCGGTAGGACTTATGATGATAGTATTTATCGGTGGAGAACTTTTTACCGGTGACTGTCTTCTGATACTTGGTTTTATCGATAAGAGATATAAAGTTACTGCAATGATAAGGGTTCTGGTTGTTGTATACATAAGCAATCTTATAGGAGCAATGATAATAGCGCTTCTTGTATCACTCAGCGGCCAGTACAATTACACTGATGGACTTCTTGGAGCGTATACAATCAAGGTCGCTATGGGGAAGGTTAACATGTCATTCGGGCAGGCATTCTGTTCTGGAATCATGTGTAACATATTTGTGTGTGCTGCGGTACTTATGG
>CAMBEF010000080.1 GCA_945865495.1 uncultured Bacteroides sp.
ATACGATTGTATCATCTGAGACATCAGGTGCTGCAGACAACATTACAAATCCTGCATGGCAGCCTGACGCAGCCCAGCCATCCACCACTGCCGCCTCGCAGTCATCCGTCATGACAACCGCCGCCAACCGTACGATGGGAGTATGCGGGCTCTATATCTACGACGAGGCATCAGGAGCACGCCGATTTGTAGACAAGACATATACAAGCACATGGGAGAAGGGTAAGGACATTATGTGTTTTGAGGTGTTCAACACAAGAGAGAGTTCTCTTCCCGGTAAGGTATTCAAATACATGTGGGAGCCGGTATGGTTCACTCCTGATGACGCTGCGAAGTACAGAATAGGCTACGCGGTTGACTTTACACTCAAAGACGGAACCAGAATCCACAAGATGCTGATTGAGCCTGAGGATACACTTGAATATAAAAAATATATGGAATTCTACATGTATGACGATTATCACCAGACACCGGGAGTATGGTACAGCCATGTTGAACAGTCTGCTTATAATTCCGATACAATACTTACGTCTATTAAGTTTACCGCAGGTCAGGAATATGACAAAATAGACGGCAAAGTAACACTTACTGCATTTATATATGATCCTGCCGCAGGACAGTTTGACTCAGCAGGCAATTATACCGGCAGCGCATATTACAGTATTGATGTGGTTAACAGATAATGAAAGACTTAACTAAAGGTAACGACATAAAGGTTATTATACAGTTTGCAATTCCCATTTTCCTTGCAAATGTCCTCCAGCTTACATACAGCTTTGTGGACACGCGTATGGTAGGAGAGTTCCTCGGCGACCATGCATTGGCGGCTGTTGGGCTTACCAATCCCCTGAATACATTGATTGTCGGACTTCTCACAGGACTCACCAACGGATTTGCAGTAATCACGGCAAGATTTTTCGGTGCACACGATGAGAACGGTGTCCGCAGGGCCGCGGCTGCATCGTATGTGCTTGGTGTCATATGTGCTCTTGTACTGACTGTCCTAAGTGTAACATTTTTGTATCCTATGCTCCGCATTCTTAATACACCGGACAATCTTATCGAAGATGCGCACAGGTATATAGTCATCATATTTGCCGGAATGATTATATCTGTCTTTTATAATGTATGCATGGGAATTCTAAGGGCTATCGGCGATACCGTTACACCGCTTATATTCCTTGCACTTTCGGCAGTTCTTAACATTGCCGGTGATTATATATGTCTTGCCGTGCTTGGCATGAATGTCGAAGGTGCTGCTTACGCAACACTTGCCTCGCAGATGGCTGCAGGCATTGCATGTATTATCTATTCCGTAAAGCGATATGAATGCATACGCTTTACATGGCAGCAGTGCCGTGTTGACAGTGTTCTTGCACGTTCAATGATGTCCTCCGGATTTTCGATGGGCTTCATGAACTCAATCGTGTCTCTTGGCACGGTATCACTGCAAGGCGCGATTAATACACTTGGAGACGGTTATATAGTTGCACACAGTGCCGCACGTAAGATAACCGAGCTGTTTATGATGATATTCTCTGTATTTGGAATGACTATGGCAACATTCTGTGGACAGAATATGGGGGCCGGCCGTGCAGACCGCGTACGCAAAGGAATATGGCACAGCATACTTATCGCATGGGTATGGTGTGTTATAACAGCAATTGCCGCATGGCTTGCAGGACCGTGGTTTATACATCTTGTTACCGGCAGCAGTTCTGATGAAGTGCTTGCAACCGGGGCTTTGTACTTAAGAGTCGACACTCTGTTTTATTTTGTTCCCGCCGTAATTACGATTATCCGTAATGCAATGCAGGGAATAGGAGACCATACAACGCCTATAATTTCAAGTACGATAGAGCTTATCGGCAAAGTACTGATTGCCATAATGCTTGTACCATATCTTAGATATACTGCCATCATAATAGCTGAACCTATTGTATGGATACTCATGGTCATTCCTCTGATTGTGCAGATACTCCGCAATCCTGCCTTAAAACCGGAATAAACATTCAGAAATCAGAATAAATTTTCAGGAACCTATTGACATTTGCAGAATGAGGATATATTATATTCTAGTGTGCCGCTCAGTGAGGTCATAAGTTTATGTATTACATATTGTATAAGCATAACACCGAAGCTGGCGAGTAAAGATTATAGGAGGTACCATATGTACGCGATTATTGCAACAGGTGGTAAGCAGTACACGGTTTCAGAAGGTGATGAGATCAGAGTTGAGAAGCTTGGTCTTAATGCTGGAGACACTGTAACATTTGACCAGGTTCTTTTCGTGAATGACGGTTCAGCTAAGGTTGGCGATCCTACAGTTAAGGGAGCTACAGTTACAGCAAGCGTTGTTTCAGAAGGCAAGGGCAAGAAGGTCATTGTTTACAAGTACAAGAGAAAGACTGGTTATCATAAGAAGAACGGTCACAGACAGCTTTTCACAAAGGTAAAGATCGAGAAGATCAATGCTTAATTGTCAGGTGATATATTATGATTACCGTTACAATCTGTAAGAATCACGATGGTGACATTACAGAGTTTGAGACAAGGGGACATGCCGGTTACGACGATTCCGGTAAGGACATTGTCTGTGCAGCAGTCTCTATGCTGGTCATTAATACAATTAATTCCATTGAAGCATTTACCGATACTGATATGGAAGTTGAGAGTAGAAGTGACGAAGATGATGCACTGATATCCGCTAAGGTTACAGGGCATATGTCAGATAAGACAGCAGTATTGCTTAAGGCTCTTGAGTTAGGTCTTACACAGGCAGCCAAGGGCAATCCAAAGTATATTTCGATTACATTTAAGGAGGTGTAACCAATGTTAGAATTAAACCTTCAATTTTTCGCTCATAAGAAGGGTGTTGGTTCTACAAAGAACGGCCGTGATTCTGAGTCTAAGAGATTAGGCGCTAAGAGAG
Organism: uncultured Bacteroides sp.; assembly: GCA_945865495.1. Classification (GTDB taxonomy): domain Bacteria; phylum Bacillota; class Clostridia; order Lachnospirales; family Lachnospiraceae; genus Bacteroides_F. The sequence continues at coordinate 2,933 of CAMBEF010000080.1, forward strand.
CTGACGGACAGTTCGTACTTGCTGGCAACATTCTTTACAGACAGCGTGGTACTAAGATTCACCCAGGCGTTAACGTAGGCCGTGGCGGTGATGATACATTATTCGCTTTAGTTGACGGTACTGTAAAGTTTGAGAGATTAGGCAGAGATAAGAAGAGAGTTTCTGTTTATCCTGTAGCAACTAACGAATAATTAATCACAGATTCTTGATGGAGCTACAAGTCTTGAGTGTGTTCTTGAGATTTGTAGCTTTATTTGTATATTAAAATTGTTTTGATTTGGGCCGCATCCGGCGGCAGAATGGATTTGAAAATGTTTGCAGACAGCGTTAGAATATTTATAAAATCAGGCAAGGGCGGCGATGGACATGTATCTTTCAGACGTGAGCTGTTCGTGCCTGACGGTGGTCCTGACGGTGGCGATGGCGGACGCGGAGGCGACGTTATATTCGTAGTAGATAAAGGACTGAATACACTTGGTGATTTCCGTCATAATAAAAAATATATTGCAGAGAGCGGCGAAGAGGGCGGCAAGCGCAGATGCCACGGTAAGGACGGCGAAGATCTTATAATCAAAGTTCCTGAAGGCACTGTTATCAAAGATGACGCAACAGGCAAAGTAATCACTGATATGTCAGGTGACAACATGCGCGAGGTTGTTCTTCGCGGCGGACGTGGCGGCAAAGGTAACATGAACTATGCAACAGCCACAATGCAGGCTCCCAAGTATGCACAGCCGGGTCAGGAGGCGCAGGAGATATGGGTACGTCTTGAGCTTAAAGTTATCGCTGACGTCGGCCTTGTAGGATTCCCCAACGTAGGTAAGTCAACATTTCTTTCACGTGTAACTAATGCCCGGCCTAAGATTGCTAACTACCACTTTACAACCTTAAGTCCTAATCTCGGCGTTGTCGACCTTGACGGACACGGCTTTGTAATAGCTGATATTCCGGGACTTATCGAGGGAGCTTCAGAGGGTACCGGACTCGGACATGAGTTCTTGCGTCACATAGAAAGAACCAAGGTTCTTATACACATGGTAGATGCGGCATCTACTGAGGGACGTGATCCTATTGAAGATATTAATACAATCAATGCTGAGCTTGAGGCTTATAATCCTGATCTGCTTAAGAGACCACAGGTTATAGCAGCCAATAAGACCGATGTAATCTACTCTGATGATGAGAATCCTGTAGACAGGCTTAAAGCAGAGTTTGAGCCAAAAGGCATAAAAGTATTCCCAATATCGGCAGTCAGCGGCAAGGGTGTTAAGGAACTTTTATACGCCGTTCGTGATATGCTCGACAGTATCGACGAAGAACCTACGGTATTTGCAAGAGAATTCTTTACAGAGGATATCCTTGACAATCCGGATGAACCGTTTACAATCAGCCGCGGCGATGACGCATCATTTATCATCGAGGGACCTCGAATTGACAGAATGCTCGGATATACTAATCTTGATTCTGAACGAGGCTTTAATTATTTCCAGAAGTTCATGCATGAGAACGGCATAATCGAACAGCTCAAAAATATGGGCATCAAGGAAGGTGATACCGTTAAAGTCGGCGGCTATCTTGAATTTGATTATTACGAATAATCAGAATACGAATAATTTCAATCTGACTTAATCAATAATGAAAGGAGAAAATATGGCTACAGCAGCAATGACAAGTAAACAGCGCGCATATCTTAAAGGGCTTGCAATGACAATGGATCCTATATTTCAGATTGGCAAGTCAAGCATCACTCCTGAATTTGTCAAAGGCATTTCTGAAGCTCTTGATAAGCGTGAGCTGATTAAGATAAGTGTTCTTCAGAATTGTGCTGATGACCCTAAGGAACTTGCTGAGATTATCGCAGAACGAACACGTTCACAGGTCGTTCAGGTTATTGGCAAGAAGATTGTTCTTTACAAGGAAGCTAAGGAGAATCCTAAGATTGTGTTGCCTAAAAAGAAATAACAGACCAACCGGAATATTCGGCGGGACTTTTAATCCTATACATCTGGGGCATATTGCACTTGCCCGTCAGGCTTATGAGGAGCTCGGGCTTGACAAAGTAATCATAATGCCGAGCGGCAACCCTCCTCACAAGCAGGGACTTACAATTGCTTCAGAATATGACCGGTGCAATATGGTCAGACTTGCAATAGAAGATTACCCTTATATGGAATTTTCCGATTATGAGATTACACATACAGGGTATTCATACAGTGCATTAACCCTGACTGAATTTGCAAAGTATTATTCCAATATATATTTTATAATTGGGGCAGATTCGCTGTTTCAACTTGATACGTGGTATCATCCCGAGACAGTCATGAAGTACTCTACAATTGTGGCTACTAACCGAGATATGCATGCCATAACCGAACTTGAGGCAGCCGTAAGCAGCCTGGAGCAGCGTTACAATGCCAGGATAAAGCTTATACACATGAATGATGTTCCGATAAGCTCAAGCGACATACGCAGGCGTATCATGTCCGGTATGCCTATTGATGGCATGGTCAGTGCTTCGGTTGCCCGGTATATTAAAGAACACCATCTGTATTCAGGCTCTGGTATGCCCGCATAATGGAGATTAACATGAGATCAGAAGATATAGAATATATTACAGAAAAACTTAAAAAGAAGCTTACCCCCGGGCGCTTCACACATACTATGGGTGTGGCATACACAGCTGCATGCATGGCAATGCGTTTTGGCGAAGACATGGAGAAGGCATATATTGCAGGACTTCTGCATGATTGTGCCAAATGCATATCTGATGAAGAGAAAATCAAAAAATGTGAACAGAATGGCATCGAAATCAGCCCGAGTGAATATGCCAATCCGTCACTTCTGCATGCCAAGCTTGGTGCATGGTACGCATGGAACAAATACGACATACATGATGAACAGATATGCAGTGCAATAAGGTATCATACTACAGGAAGGCCGGCAATGACCAAACTTGAAAAAATCATTTTCGTTGCCGATTATATTGAACCTAACCGCAATAAAGCCCCTGATCTTGACAGAATACGCAATGTATGCTTTGAAGATCTTGATACGGGTGTTATGACTATCGCAGAGGCAACACTGAAGTATATTGAGAATTCCGGTGAAGCAATTGACAATATGACAGCAGATACATTTGAATATTACAGTAAGGCAGTTAATGGCAATATTGCCGGCACAGCCGACCAACAGTGAGGTGACAACATGGCAGAGAATAATTCAAGGGAAATGGCACGAATCGCAATCGAAGCACTGAGAGACAAAAAAGGTGAAGACATCCGTGTTATTGATATCAGTAAAGTAAGCGTAATCGCTGATTATTTTATTATCGTAAGCGCCAACAACCCTAATCAGGTTCAGGCTCTCGTCGATAATGTCGATGAAAAACTGGCCGAAGCAGGATATACAACAGATAAGATTGAAGGCTCACAGGGCTCCTCATGGGTTCTTATGGACTACAATGATATTATAATCCATGTATTTTCAAAAGAAGACCGCCTGTTCTATGATCTTGAAAGAATCTGGAGAGACGGAACAGTAATAGACGCTGATGAAATCTGACAAATAACATCTGAGGCAATTCCAATACACTAAAATCAAAGGCAGATCAGTGAAACCACTCACTGACCTGCCTTTGAATTCTTATGAAATTATGAAATATGGAGCCTTATAAGTCCTATAACCTTACCAACAATCTCGACATTGTCTACGATGATCGGATCCATAAAGTCATTCTCAGGCTGAAGTCTGTAGTGACCGTCTTCCTTATAAAACCTCTTAACTGTAGCTGAATCATCAACCAGTGCAACAATTACCTCACCATTATCTGCTGTCTGCTGACGTCTTACTATTATCATGTCTCCGTCATATATTCCCATATTAATCATGCTGTCACCCTTGACATTGAGCATAAACGTCTCACTATTATTGAGGAATTCAGCAGGGATAGGAAAGTAGTTCGTAATACTCTCAACAGCGAGAATAGGCTGACCTGCAGCAACCTGTCCTATCAAAGGAACGTTAACAACCTCACGTCTTGTAAGATTAAAGTTATCATCAATAATCTCAATAGCACGTGGCTTAGTAGGATCTCTTCTTATGTAACCGTTCTTCTCCAACGTCTCGAGATGTGCATGTACAGATGATGTCGACTTAAGATGTACTGCCTCGCATATATCCCTTACCGAAGGTGGATACCCCTTGTTGATTATCTGATTCTTAATATATTCAAGAATCTCTGACTGCTTCGCTGTAATTCTGCCATAAGCCATATGTATGAACCTCCACTTCACTTATAAATCAATCACTAATTGACCGTCTGCAAATAATGTATATAAAACTTCTGTATATATAATAACATAGATCAACATATTATGCAAACAGATATTCAGAAAATTTGTTCGGAAATTTTCTGAATATCTGTTGACAAACGAATGTTTGAATGTTAATATCAATCTTGCAAATGAAGAACAGCTATTCGGTACTATAATAACATTTAATATATGTGGAGGGATATACATATGAATAATTCAGGTTATACAAACAGTTATACAGAACATACATATTCATTGCCGGATAATTATATCACAAAGAGCAGTGCATCCATTCAGATAGAGCAGCGCAGAAGACGTCAGGCAGTACGCCGCCATACCAGCCTTGCGGCTCTTATATGTATTGCTGTCGTAATAGCATCCCTTAGTGCTGTAATCGTTGAAGCTGCCGACAGCAACAGCAGCGCAGCAACGTCAGATACACGTTACTATACAAGCATAACCATTGAAAAGGATGACACTTTATGGAGCATTGCCAGATTATATGCACCTGAAGGTGTTGACACAGGCCGTTATGTTAATGATATCCGCCGGGTTAACAATCTTCACAATGATAACATAACAGCCGGATGCAGCCTTATTATATATTATTACGCCAGTGAATAACAGCATCTCCTATATACACTCGTACAATGATTATTTGCTTATGTGTGTGTACGCTTATGTGTAATGCGTTCATTCCAGCCATCGAACGTACCGTTCAATATTGCAGTGAATATGCGGTCATGTGTGCCCGGTAAGTCTTTATTGAGAGACTTTATAAGATTCTTGGCATATTCCCTTCTGGTCTCACCATCTGCAGGACACAGATTTTTAACAACCGGAAGATTATATTTATTCCTGAAGCCTATAACATCAGCTTCATTAACATATATCAACGGCCTTATAAGTGTTAATCCTGAACGCTCAAGGTATGTTACGGGAGAGAACGTATGAACACGCCCCTCCAGAAGCAGTGACATCATGAATGTTTCAATAACATCATCTTTATGATGTGCATACGCTATTTTATTACATCCGAGTTCTATAGCTTTCTGATTGAAAGCACCTTTTCTGAGCTTTGCGCATAATGCGCATGGATTGCTTTCTTTACGTATGTTATAGACGATATCATATATATCAGTATCTATTACAGTATAATTAACATTTAATTCGTCACACAGTCTGCTGATAGGAGAGAAGTCCATTCCTTCTATTCCGGCATTAACCGTGACTGCCTCAATCTCAAAGCTGTTGGGATAGAATCGTCTTAACCCATGAAGCGCATACAGAAGTGTAAGGCTGTCCTTTCCTCCTGATATTCCGACGGCTATTTTATCTCCGGAGTTTATCATTGAATAATCGTCAACCGCTTTTCGCGTGTAGCTGAGGAGCCGCTGTAATTCCATAGTATTTTACCTCTTTCAATATCTGAATAATCAATAAATATCATTATATCAGACATGCTGTCAATAACTAGACATATCTTCGTTTTTTTGTTAAAATTTTAAAGCAGCAACAGGATATGAATATGACAATCTGTCTACAAGATTGTTTTCGAGTCAATTAACTCAGAATGGAGATTAACATGAATTTTAAAGATATGGACCTTGCCGATAACCTTATTACAGCACTTAACGCACAGAATATTAAGCAGCCTACCGATATACAGCAGCAGCTATTTGCCCCTGTATTAGATAACCGTGATGTCATAGGATGCTCCCAGACCGGTTCCGGCAAGACTCTTGCATACCTTATACCGCTTTTCTGCAAAATTGACGTTGCCGATACACATGTTCAGGCCGTTATAGCCGTTCCTACACAAGAGCTTGGCATCCAGGTTCTCCGACAGATACAGCTCCTTGCCGGGAATGCATCAATGGACATAAGAGCAATAGCACTTGTAGGTGAAGGCAATATATCGCGGCAGATAGATTCAATCAAGACCAGACCGCAGATTATTGTCGGAACTACAGGACGTATATTGAAGCTTATTCATATGAAGAAGCTGTCTGTCCATAATGTTAAGACACTTATTGTTGATGAAGCAGATAAGATGCTCGCCAAAGATAATATTGACGGACTTACGCAGCTTCGCAGATCTTTAATGAAGTATACTCAGATAATAATGGTTTCTGCAAGCATGGACAAAAAGTCAATCCAGGCAGCTTCAGCTTTTAACTCAGAGCCTGTAATTCTCAATATTAAGGCCGACAAAGCCATTCCGGGTACAATCAGGCATATGTTTATTATTTCTGACCGCAGAAACCGTATAGAGACATTACGAAGTGTCATTAACGCATTATCACCTAAAAAAGGAATTATATTTGCCAACACCGCATATGACCTTGAAGAAACTGTTAATAAGCTCGTATATCATCATTATAAGGCTGATATGCTTTATGGTTCCAATGACAAACTGCAGCGTAAGAAAGCCGTTGAAGAATTCAGAAGCG
>CAMBEF010000081.1 GCA_945865495.1 uncultured Bacteroides sp.
CTTGACGAGATGACAATGCAGGGATTCAGATTCGATAATGCCCCGTTCCTTGAGCAGTTTGCGGAGTACATTGTAAATGATTAATATAGCTGTTACGGTAATACTTGTAGCGGAATGAGAGGTTATAGATGTCCAGATTAGGTAAAAAGCTGAAGAATATCAAATTAAAAAAATATTGTGCAGCATTAATGGCACTTGTCACTGTTGTATCTGCAATCGGAGTAGGCAGAATGATACAGGCACGTGCTGACAGCTATGACAGCAGGGATGAGATTCCGACTGTTGTAGAATTCAATGATAAGTATTATACAAAGGATAATCCTTATGTAGTGCTTGAGGTTGTGCCTGAGATATGCATGGGACAGTTCGGATACTGGGTTGGCGGTGATTCAATGCCTGTCAAGGAAAGTGATGTGCGCAAGCTCTATGCAGCGTGTGGTGAGAATGCCGATGTAAAGAGACAGATGGGAGAGGCATTCAGTTTCAGTGCTGCGCAGCTCTATGGCGGACAGAATTATGTTAACGGACATTTTATATGTGATGAATATGGTAATCTGAGAGATTTTGAAGACCGTAACGTACTTGCACATATGATTTTCTCTGATAATGATGATACCGATATGATGACTAAGTTTTCGGATATGACCGATAAGCTTGTTGTTAAGACGGTTAAGGCATCAGACCTTACATATGATGATGTTAAGAATGCCAACTTTGTATATCTTAATCCCAAGACACATGATTCAAGCAACTTAAGGGCATACCAGAAGATGGCGGAGTTCTGTAAACAGTATAATCTCGGCAGGGCAACAGGTCTTTCACAGGACTATATCTGGACTTCAACAAGCGGAACATCAACTACGCTTAATATAAGTAATGACCTTGCGTTATATCTTTACATGCGCAATGTTAATGACAATCTTGCAGTTGTTACTGACTGGTCGGGTATTCCTGCTGACAGGACTAATGGCTTCTATCAGTTCCTTATGCTTGAGCTTGCAATATCTCAGGAGCAGTTCATGGAGGAATACGGAGCAGAGGATCTCATTAATGATGAGAATGAGAACCGTGCAGGTGTGTTCCAGTATGAAGGTTCAGGCGGTACGATTGAGACGACTAAGACCTCAATGACAGTTAAGCGCCATGACGGAACTGTTGTTGAATGGGGAACAGAGATGTTCTGGAGAGCGCTTCATCCAACAGACGGAAGTGCACCACAGGCACCTTATTTTAATGCAACAACAACACCTGAGTATGTTCATAATAACTTCTTTACATATCACGGAACTAATGTTATGGACCAGTCACTCAAGAACAAGGAAAGTATTGCCAATCCTGACTGGCCGACATGTGATATTAATAAGATTGATGACTTGTTTGGCAAGCATGGATATCGTGAAGTATTAAGATATATCATGGGCAAGTATTCACTGAATGACCTTATGAGTACAATCGAAGTTATAGAGATTCAGCCATGGGGCAGGAATGAGTTTAACAACGAAGCCGGCGCTGACAAGATTCTCAGAACATTCGGCATCAGCGGTGATTATACTGTTAAGAGTAAGTCATTTGATGAAGGAACAGGTAAGGGAACATATGTAATTAACAAGAAGTCAAAAGACTTCACAATTAACATCAGGTCAATGTCAGTCAATGCATTTAATGGCCTTAGTGATGATATTGTGTCAAGCGTAGACCTTATTATCATTGGAACATACAATCCGTCTGATTACATTAATACTAACTACGGTAAAAATGCAGAGAATAACGGAACGGTAATAACAGAGGATGGCGCAATAGTTTCCACAAGTAAGTTTGGCAATAAGCAGACATCAGGTAATGACTTTACCGATAAGGCATATGAGAAGCTTTATGAATATGTTAAGGCAGGGCTTCCTCTTCTTGAGATGTCAGATGTATACAATGCCGGAAGCACAATTGACAGGACTAAGAGGGATGGCTCGGATTCTAACATTTATAAGATGAGCAGGGTTAAGCTTAATGAGAGACTTAACGCCGAGGGTAAGGCAAGCAGCAATATTACATCCGAGGCTTCTGATTCAACTGCTTCAGACTTCAAGGTTAAGAAGATGCTTACATATCCTTCAAGACCGAGATTTACGATAGTTTCACCGGCAGCGTACGATTATGACACTAACCGCGCACCGCAGGATGTAAGCAGCATCAGATTTACAATCAGGGCAGACAGCAAGATTCCGGCAGGAAGTCATATTAAGCTCTACATTGACCGTAATGCAGATGCGCTTTACAATGAGATGGCGACATCGGATAAGCGTGAGATATTTGCTGATTATGATATACCTGATACGATAAACAGTGGAAGTGAGTACACTATTACACTTAACGGTGCTATTCCTGAAAAATGGTTTGGTTACTTTAAGTTCAAGATTGAGGTGACAAGAGCCGGATTTACTGAGGCTCAGGAAAGCTCATTCGCACTGAAAGCTCAGGAGACAAGGACAGTTAAGGTCCTGCAGATATATAATGCAACCGCTGCAGAGACATATGAAGGTACGACAACCATGAACCTTAAGGGTAGTGCATTCTCAGATTCATTCAGAACGGCGAGCAGTGTAACGGGAATGAGGCTTGATGTAACTCCTATGAAGGTATATGAGTTTGAGGATCTTATGGCAGATGACAAGAATAAGGATTATCTGTCACAGTATTCAATCGTAGTAGTTGGTTTCCGTGATTCATATGGCAAGGCAGGAACACCTTTCAGGACACAGCCGGCTATAGATGCCCTTAATGCATACATAGATGCAGGTAACTCGGTATTGTTCACGCATGATACAATGGCTTATCAGGCATCTAACAGTGATTATAATGAGCCTATCATGACTATGAACCTCACGCAGCCTATCGGTATGAAGGGACCGGGAATATTCACCAACAGTCTCATATCCAAGGTGAGCGGTCAATATACGGCGTTCAATGATGTAAGTAAGAGCGGAAGTACTAAGGAAACAAAAGAAGTAAATAAGCTTAATTGGGGGCAGGTAACAGAATATCCGTACAAGATAGATGATTCTATCCAGGTAGAGACAACGCACGGACAGTTCTACCAGCTTAATCTTGAGCATATACCGACATATGATGCTGATGGCAATGAGATGACCGGTGCATACAATAATGAGGTTACTGTATGGTATACCCTTGGCGCTGACGGCGGCAGTAATGCCAGATACTTCAATAACTGCGGTCAGGATGCAGTTAACAATTACTACATCTATTCAAAGGGTAATGTGACATATACCAGTGCGGGACACAGTAAGATTGAATCTGACGGACCGGAGATGCAGCTGTTCGTTAATACGCTTGTGCGTTCGATAATCGTAGCTACAACACCTCCTGAGGTTAAGATACTTAACGGTATCGAGGTTGAGGATAATAAGTATGATATTATCGGACGCTCAGTGAAGACGGCAGAGGATGGAACAGTATCACCGGATAATACAATTCCTCTTAAGTTCAAGGTTACTGATGAAGATCTTGCAGCAGGTGATGTATTTGCAAAGTCTAAAATATATATTGATGCCAATGACAATGGCACATATGATGCAGGTGAGACAATTCTTAAGGATTATGGCGGAACTCTCCAGAATGAGATGGAGTATGATGAAGACCTTCTTGTGCTTGCAACGGCAGCAGGTGTACAGACGGAGGTACTTAATCTGTATACATCCAACCGGCTTAAGATAGGAATTGAGGTAATGGATTCTTCAAAGGCTGTAGGTCAGGCGTTTGGATTGTATATAAGACGTAATTATTTTGAACTTGACTAATCAGATGGTCATGATTGATTTCAATGGAGTGGGACAGTTTATGTTTGTTATAAGCTGTCTCATTTTTTATTTTCTTATTGACGCAATGCGTGGAATGTGCTAATCTGATAAAAATGACATTGCAATCAGGGCGGATTAAGGTGTCATGAATTATATTGACCGGGTATCTTTATGACTTCCTTTTGTTACTATAGGGAATTGGCTTTCTGTCAGTGGAATATGGTAAGAAGGGAGTTTTTTGTTTAGCAGGATTTTATGTGGGAATGTGAGAGGAGTAGTTCCTGATATTGTAGCGGTTGAGGTGGATGTGCAGAATGGACTGCCGGGATTTGATATGGGAGGAATTCTGGCTGCTGAGGTCAGGGAGTCTAAGGAACGCGTAAGAGTTGCGCTTAAGAATTCGGGACTTAATCCTAGACCACGGCGAGTAACGGTGAATATATCACCGGCTAATCTGCCTAAGCAGGGGACTGGGTATGACCTTGCAATTGCTGTGGGAACATTGTGTGCGGAAGATATGTTTGACAGTGCCTCGGTCAACGGCATGATGATTATGGGGGAGCTGAGTCTTGACGGTTCGGTGAGGGCAGTAAGAGGAATACTGCCATGCGTGCTGGAGGCAAGACGCAGAGGACTTAAGCGATGTATAATCCCATCTGATAATATGCCGGAGTGTAGAGTCGTTGACGGAATTGAGATTCTTGGAGCGGATTCGCTGAAGGCTGTTATAGATTATCTCAGCGGTGATTATACGGCACTGCACAAGGGGGAATATGTTCCTTATAACAGTACGGCGGCGGAAGCAAAATATGATGATTATTCTGACGTATGCGGTCAGGAAGCCGCGGTCAGGGCATCTTTGATAGCGGCTGCCGGAATGCACAATATCCTGTACATGGGTGCTCCCGGAAGCGGTAAGACAATGATGGCAAGGAGAATTGCAGGAATTCTGCCGGGACTTACGGAAGAGGAGAGCCTTGAGGTCACTCAGATATACAGTATAGCCGGTCTGCTTGATTCATCAGAAGGACTTATAACCAAGCCGCCTTACAGAAGTCCACACCATACGATAACAACAGTCGGACTGATAGGCGGCGGAAGCAGGCTGTCTCCGGGAGAGATAACCCTTGCTGGTCATGGTGTGCTTTTCCTTGATGAACTGACGGAATTCAGAAGTGCTACGCTTGACGCAATGCGGCAGCCACTTGAGGACGGAGAAGTAGTTATTGTGCGTAATTCGGGAACATACAGATTCCCGGCACGATTTATGCTTGTTGCTGCGATGAATCCATGTAAGTGCGGATTTTACCCTGACAGGAGCAGATGCACCTGTACGGATGCACAGATTCTTAATTACAGAGCGAGGATAAGCCGCCCGCTGCTTGACAGATTTGACATGTGTGTTCATGTATCGCCGGTAAGGCATGAAGCGATAACACTTAATAATAACAGTCGCAGCAGATGTGATACAGGACACGTTCGGCGTGGGAGGGATTATGTTATGAGTTCCGAAGATATGCGCGAAAGAGTAATACAGGCAAGACAGATTCAGGGACAAAGAGGTGTGCTTAATTCACAGCTGACGGCAGGAGAGCTTGAGAGATACTGCGGACTTGGAAGTGAGGAGAGAGAACTTGCCGGAAGAATATGGGATAAGATGGGACTTACAGCCCGTGGATATTACAGGATATTAAGAGTGGCAAGAACGATTGCTGATCTGGAAGGAAGCAGCAGTGTAAGATGTTCACACATAGGAGAGGCGGTGGCATATCGCAATGGTTGATGAAGAATTCTGCGTATACTGGCTGAATAATATTCGGGGCATAGGTAATGTCAAGATATCAGAGCTTATTGCAATATTTGGAAGTGCCTGCGGGGTGTATAATGCCGGAGAACAGGAGCTTAAGGATGCAATGTTTGGAAGCACAGTAAGATTTTCACATAGTGATTATGATAATCTTATTGAGTGCAGGAATGCGGAATGGGTCAGAAGAGAGTATGAGAGTCTTGCGGCAAAGCAGATATCATTTACTTATCCCGGAAGAGCTGATTATCCCATGAGACTTGGAATGATATATGATGCACCTCATATTCTGTACTATAAAGGACATCTTCCGGATAATGCTCCGAGTGTTGCTATAATTGGTGCAAGGGCATGTTCTGCATATGGAAGGCAGATTGCAGAGATGTTTGGGCGGGAGCTTGCCAGAGCTGGAGTTCAGGTTGTGAGCGGACTTGCAACAGGAATTGATACATTCGGACAGAGGGCATCAGCTGAAGCCGGAGGAAGAACATTTGCTGTTCTTGGAAGCGGAGTGGATGTCTGTTATCCACAGAGTAATATAGGTTTATATGCAGATACAATGATCCGTGGCGGCATATTATCTGAATATCCGCCGGGTACGAAGCCGTCTCCCGGGAATTTTCCTGTAAGAAACAGGATAATAAGTGCACTTTCCGATGTCGTTGTGGTTGTTGAGGCGCGCAGGCGGAGCGGGACACTTATAACAGTTGATGCGGCATTGGAACAGAATAAGGACATCATGGCAGTGCCGGGGCGTGTCGGGGATGTCCTTAGTGAGGGGTGTAATTATCTGCTTAAGCAGGGGGCACATGTAGTTACACAGACACGGGATATTCTGGGAATACTTGGAATTAATATTATTAATAAAAAAGAAAAAAATAATATTGTACTTGCAAGCGAGGAAGAAAAGGTGTATGGTAGTATCTGTTTAATTCCTAAAAGCATAGACATTATTATAGAAGAAACACATCTTACACCATTAAGAGTATGTGAGATATTGCTTAATCTTGAATTGAAGGATATGATTGAGCAGGTGTCGCATAATTATTATGTTAGGAAGATGTGCGATAATGGGGATTAATACGGAGCGGATAGCTACAAAGCATTTGAGAGGAAGTATAGGCGATGGGAAAAAATCTTGTTATAGTGGAGTCACCGGCTAAGGTTAAGACGATTAAGAAGTTCTTGGGAAGTAATTATGAGGTATGTGCCTCTAACGGACATATAAGAGATCTTCCCAAGAGCCAGATGGGCATTGATATAGAGAATGATTTTGAGCCGAAGTACATCACTATCAGGGGAAAAGGAGATATTCTTGCCAATCTCAAGAAGCAGGTAAAGAAAGCAGATAAAGTATATCTTGCAACTGACCCGGACCGTGAGGGAGAAGCAATCTCATGGCATCTTTCTCAGGCATTGAAGTTAGATGATAAGCACATTAACAGAATCAGTTTTAATGAGATTACAAAGAATGCTGTTAAGGCTTCAATTAAGGAACCACGCAAGATAGACATGAATCTTGTTAATGCACAGCAGTCAAGAAGAATTCTTGACAGAATGGTAGGTTATAAGATAAGCCCGCTTCTCTGGGCGAAGGTTAAGAGGGGATTAAGTGCAGGACGAGTACAGTCTGTCGCACTCAGAATAATATGTGACAGAGAAGACGAGATTAATTCATTTATTCCGGAAGAATACTGGACACTTGATGCAGTACTTAATGTAAAAGGTGAAAAGAAGCCGGTTGTTGCACATTTTTATGGTAATGCAGATGGCAAGATGGAGATAAAAAGCGCCGAAGAAATGGATGCAATTGTCGCAAAGCTTGAGAAGGAGCAGTTTGTTGTTGAGTCTGTGAAGAAGGGAGAGAAGTCTAAGAAAGCTCCGCTTCCTTTTACGACAAGTACCCTGCAGCAGGAAGCATCCAAGCTTCTTAACTTTTCAACACAGAAGACAATGCGTCTTGCGCAGCAGCTTTACGAAGGTGTTGATATAGCGGGTCAGGGAACAATCGGTATAATCACATATCTGCGTACGGATTCTACACGTGTAGCTGAAGAAGCCCAGGTAATGGCCCATGATTATATTGAATCAAAGTATGGCGACAAGTATCTTATGCAGAGTGACAAGAAGGCCGGAAGTAAAAAGAAGATACAGGATGCACATGAGGCAATTCGTCCTACTGACATATCACTTACTCCGGCAGATGTTAAGGAATCTCTGTCAAGAGATCAGTTCAGGCTTTATCAGCTTATCTGGAAGAGATTTACTGCAAGCAGGATGAGCGATGCTGTATACGAAACAACGGCAGTCAAGATTAAGGCCGGTGAATACAGATTCAATGTCTCAGCATCTAAGCTTAAGTTTGAGGGATTTATGTCTGTATACAAAGATGAAGATGATGATGCACAGACAGGTAATAAGCTTATAAGCGGTATAGATAAGAACTCAGAGCTCAAGCTTGATAATCTTGATAAGAAGCAGCATTTCACGCAGCCGCCGGCTCATTATACGGAGGCATCTCTTGTTAAGACGCTCGAGGAACTTGGAATAGGCCGTCCAAGTACTTATGCGCCTACAATAACAACGATAATTGCAAGAAGATACGTTGCCAAGGAGAATAAGAATCTCTATGTAACAGAGCTTGGTGAAGCAGTCAACAACATAATGCTCAAGGCATTCCCTACTATTGTTGATGTTAATTTTACTGCTACTATGGAAGCACTTCTCGACAGTGTTGAAGAGGGAACTGTAGACTGGAAGACGGTAATACGTAATTTTTATCCGGATCTTGATGCATCGGTTAAGGCAGCAGAAAAAGAACTTGAGAATGTTAAGATAGAGGATGAGGTTACTGATGTTGTCTGTGATGTGTGCGGGCGTAACATGGTTATCAAATACGGGCCTCACGGTAAGTTCCTTGCATGTCCGGGATTCCCTGAATGCCGTAATACTAAGCCATATCTTGAAAAAATAGGAGTCGCATGCCCTAAGTGCGGCAAAGAAATAGTAATGCGTAAGACTAAGAAGGGACGACGTTATTACGGATGCGAAGATAATCCGGAGTGCGACTTTATGTCATGGCAGAAGCCTGTTGCAAAGAAGTGCCCTAAGTGCGGTGGATACATGGTCGAAAAGGGAAGCAAGATAGCGTGTGCCGATGAAAATTGCGGCTATGTTGAACAGAAACCGAAAGATGCGGAATAATAAATTAATTTATACAAATTGTGTAAAAAATATTGATAACTTGAATAAATTGTGCTAATATTCATTTATGATGATGGCGATTATATACATTGCGCTGCGTGCGCAGAAGTGAGGAGAATATGAGCGTTCAATTATTGGATAAGACAAGAAAAATCAATAAGCTTTTACACAATAATCATTCACAGCGAGTTGAGTTTAACGATATCTGTGCGGTATTGAGCGGAATCCTTGAATCAAACATACTTGTTATAAGTAAGAAAGGCAAGGTGCTGGGAACAGGGTTCTGTGATGGCGTTGACAGAATTGATGAGCTTATCTTTGACAAGGTCGGTGGGTTTGTGGATCCGATGCTTAACGAAAGGCTGCTTAGTGTACTGTCAACCAAAGAGAATGTTAATCTTGCCACACTTGGATTCGCTGAAGAGAATGTACGTAAGTTTCAGGCACTGCTTGCTCCTATTGACATAGGCGGTGAGAGACTTGGAACACTCTTTATGTATAAGAGTGATAACAATTATGAGATAGAAGATATTATACTTTGTGAGTATGGAACTACGGTAGTCGGACTTGAGATGATGCGTGCCGTTACGGATGAGAATGCAGAGGAAGTGCGTAAGCAGCAGATTGTAAAGTCAGCCATAAGCACACTTTCATCATCGGAGCTTGAGGCAATTAAGCATATATTCAAGGAACTCGATGGTGAGGAGGGGATTCTCGTTGCAAGTAAGATTGCTGACAAGGTAGGAATAACACGCTCGGTTATTGTTAATGCACTCAGAAAGTTCGAGAGTGCAGGAGTGATTGAGTCAAGATCATCAGGCATGAAAGGAACATACATTAAGGTTATTAATGATGTTGTGTTTGATGAGCTTAAGAAA
>CAMBEF010000082.1 GCA_945865495.1 uncultured Bacteroides sp.
TTGAAGGAAATATTGATTTTTACGGTAAGAGCGGATTCAGACAGGCAAGTGAGTTTGGTATCCGTTATCATGGATTACCGGAAAGTGAAGACGCATCATTTTTTCTGTGTAAGGAATTAATAGCGGGGTATCTTGACAAGATTACAGGTGAGTATGCTGATCCGGCAGGATATATGGTCGATGAGCGGGAAGCGGAAGAGTTTGACAGGCAGTTTCCGTATAAGGAGAAAAAGAAAATGCCGGGACAGATTTTTTAGAATATCAGAGCATCAGTAATGACAGGCATATGATTCATTTATAAATGGAGGAAAACAGATTATGGTCAGGAACATCGTGAAAGGAACACATATTTTTTCAAAGAAAGCTGAGCCGGCAACAGAGGCAGACAGGCAGGTTGTAACAGATCTTCTGGATACACTCAGGGCTAACAGGGAGATATGTGTCGGAATGGCAGCCAATATGATAGGAGTGAACAAGTCGGTAATCGTTGTGGCAGCAGGACCGTTTGAGTTTGCAATGGTCAATCCCGTAATAACGAAAATGTCACAAGAGTACCGAACAGAGGAGGGGTGTCTGTCACTTGACGGAACAAGAGAATGTACGAGATATAAGGAGATAGAGGTTGACTATCTCGATAGTGATTTCAGGACGCAGCACGGAAAGTACAGCGGGTTTACGGCGCAGATAATACAGCATGAGATAGACCATTGCTGTGGAGTTGTGATATAATATAATAAAAAGGTGAGGCCTGCCTGTAAGTGGAGGTTGTAAAAGCGAAAGAAGCCGTTTGGAATATATTCCAGATGGCTTCTTTTGACAAGGAACAAAAAGAAATTTATGATAAATGCCACAAATCTTGAAATTTTTTAAATTTGTGGCATAATAATAGTAATCTTTTTAGGAGTAAATGTGTATGAAACGAGAAAGATATTTACAAAAAATTCGTCCATATTATAATGTTGATCTGATAAAAGTTTTAACTGGTGTAAGACGTTGTGGTAAATCTATTCTGCTTGAACAGATTGAAGAAGAGTTTGTTTTAAATGGTTTTGATAAAACACATATTATACGAATTAATTTTGAAGATTTACAGTTTGAAAAAATTCGTACTGCCGAAAAGCTGAATAGTTATATAACAAAACAAATTAAAGATAAGGATAAATATTTGATATTTCTTGATGAAATTCAGCATGTGAGAAGTTTCGAAAAGGTATTGGCGTCTTTGAGGGTTACAATTAATTGCGATATTTTCATTACAGGGAGTAATTCTAAACTGCTGTCAGGCAAGATGGCAACACTTTTGGTGGGACGATGTGTTGAATTCAGGATAATGCCATTTTCTTTTGCAGAAAGTTATGAATATATTAAAGTAATAGGAAAAAATCAGACTCCTGATGAATTTATTATTGATTATATCAATTGGGGTGGATTTCCATTGAGATTTTCATTTTCGAAAGAAAGTGATATTAAGAGATATTTGGAGCAAACATATGTGGGTATTCTTGATAAAGATATTATAACTGATAGATCAAAAATAAATAGACAAAATTTTGAAAAGATAGCAGGGTATATTATGGCAAATGCTGGGAAAGAATTTTCCAGTAAAAATAAAGAAAATTAATTCGAGAATCAAAATGCGGAAAGAGTGGACAGAAAAACAATATACATATATCTAGATAAGATGGATAAAGCATGTCTCATAGATCGAGTGAAAAGGTTTAATATTGTAGGAAAACAGGCAATGTCATATATTGAAAAACAATATGCTGTTGATACAGGTTTTCGTATGATAAATACTAACTTGGTAAATTTTGAAGATACCTTTTTCTTGGAAAATATTATTTATAATGAACTGGTTTCGAGAGATTATGAAGTATTTACAGGAAAAACATATAAGGGTGAAATTGATTTTGTCGTTATTGATGGTCGTAAAAAATGTTTCATACAAGTTGCGTATTATCTTGGAAGCAGGGAAACAATTGAACGAGAATTTGGAGCGTTTAAGCCTATAAGCGATGCGTCACCTAAATATGTATTTTCATTAGATAGATTCGATTATTCCAGAGATGGTATTTCACATATAAATATTGTTGATTTTCTATTAGGAAAAGTAAATATTAATTTGAGTTAGTGCCACAAATCGATAAAAAAAATGAAATTGTGGCACTAAAATAAAAAATTACTAATTATTGTCAAAGTAATTTTTGTCCCTTACTTGACACAAGCAGAAATCGACCATTGTAATGGGGTGGTGATATAATTAAGAATAGATTAGAAGAAGCTTGTGCGGCTGCATATAAGGCAATGCGCAAAAAGGAACCTGCATATAACAGATTCCTTAAATGAGGGGAAAGCCCTGTCGAAGAATGGAAGTCCGGTTACTTTTCTGATAGAGAAAACGGACGATGATTACAGCCTGCTTTTCTTCATTAATCGTATAAAAGGCAAGGTAATTATTGATTATCACAAAACGAATGCCCCAGCTTGCCGGTACCGGATCATCTACCAAATGAAATTTCATTATAATTATTCCTTAAATCAGCACTTGATTTGATTGTCGGCATAAAAATTTTGTATTATCACAAATATATGTTAAAATGGCATTGGTTAGCAAAGACTAACTGATGCTTTTTTTGTTGTCATAACATGACCATGTTTGTGATTGTCAGGACAATGGCAAGTTTGTGATTTGCGTCAATCCGGCATTGTCCGCTAATTTGCGAAAGGAGAATAAAAATATGTCATATTCAGAGGACTTGAAAGTATTTGCAAAAAATCATACATATAAGAGTATTAATGCCGGTGGAGGAACATTTCGTTATGTAATAAGCGGGAAAAAGGATGGACTGGCACTTGTATTGCTAAACGGAGGAATGAATACCCTTGAGATGTGGCAGGGGTATGTGGATGCACTCTCAGCGGACTATCAGGTATTGCTTTTTGATTATCCGCAGGAGCTGAAGACTAATCAGGAGCTTGTGAGAGGAATGCATGAATTCTTTAAAGTGCTTGGAATAACAAAGCCGGTGTTTGTCGGTGCAAGTGACGGCGGAATGGTTTCACAGATATACACGCAGAAGTATCGTGGAGAGGTTGGAGGCCTTATCCTTATCTCAACAGGCGGAATGGATGCAGCAACACTTAAGAGCCTTAAGAAAAAATATTTCTTGGCTCCGCTTATGCTGTTCTACATGAAGCACTGTAATTATGAAAAGTTAAAGCCGAGGCTCATTAAGGCGGGAATGGGACATATCCGCAATGAAAGCGAGGAGCAGGCGGCGTATGCGCAGGATATGTTTGAGACTATTTTTAAGGACTATAAAAGGGAAAAGGATGTACATATATCGGGGCTGCTGGCTGACATTATGAATCAGACACCTGTTACAGAGGCGGATTTTAGAGAACTGGAAGGAAAGATACTGCTGATACTTCCTAATCAGGACTTCTTTTCGGGAGAGATGCAGCAGAATCTCATTAAGCTTATGCATAATCCGGAGATTAAATATGTATCCGGCGGACATCTCTCAACAGTCCTTAAGGTTGATGATTATGTGCAGGCAATACGCGGCTTTTTACAAAAATCACTTTCGTAATGTGATGTGGTAATTGACGGCTGATAGGAAATCGTGTTTTAATAAGTATAATTTCAAATTCAGGGAGAGATTTATAATGAAAAGCACGTTAATAAAAGATACAACCAAATCAGAGAGAATACAGCTCGTTAAGCAGTGGGAGGAGGATGAGGGCTGCGATAACTGCGGTATGGATCTTCTTACATATTTTAAGGATTATATAGATGGAATTAAAGAGATATCTGAAGTGAATGCTGAATTCAATGCACGGTATATATCGGAGATACCGGACGAGGACTCAGGAATGAGCTGCGGCATGGGAATGAGAAGATAGAGAATGCCGATGAATACAGATGTTGAACAATATAATTATTGCGCCGGATGGCTTGACGGGCTTACAGAAGATATGCCTGATGAATTCCGCAAGCTTGCACAGGTGTTTGAGTTGAATGTATTTGAGCCGGTTAATATTGAAGGCGAGAAAGATATTCATGCACCATATCTTATGAATGATGCAGTTGAGAGCTATTTTGCCTTTGAAAAATCAGTTATCACGGGAGAATATAAGGAGCTTGAAGGTGAACAGCTTGCAAGTATAGAGAGGCTTGATGGCGGATATATGCTCATAGTTAATCAGGGCGGAGAGAATGTATTTACAATAAGATTTACAAGGCTTAGTCTGAAAACCGTCTATTTTAATTACGGCTGCATGGGACATTTCTGGGTTAAAGGATATGAGTACTTAAGACAGCTCGAGTATCAGTTCGCAGATATAAGGGACAAATACAGATATCTCGGAGACGGTTCGTGTACAGAGCAGGAGCTTATATTTGCAAAGCTTGCTGATTTTCCGCCTGTCAAGAAATACCGTTCTGTCCCTGAGCCATATTATGTGCCATATCCGGACTGCGTATATTCGGAAGCTGTGGAATATCTTATCGGGGTCGCAGACAGCGTCGGTGATTCCGCTATGTCGGGAATGTTAAAAATCTACCAAAAAAAGCCTACATCGTTAAAAAGCAATATACTTTCTGTAATGTTTCATATGAAGTCTCACGGCAGGTTCATTAACCGCATTATAAGTGACATGAGAAACGCTGCGTCGTGTTACGGCAGCAGGGTGTTTGGAAGAGAAGAGGAAGCTGCGCATGACAGAGTGCACCGTATGGCAGAATCAGCGATGAGTGCGCTTATAAATGAAGGATTTGAGTGCCTGCTCTACATGGAAGAACCATTTATGTATTCTAAGGATTCAATGACATATAAGGAGCATGTCCTTGTATTTAAAAATGGAATTATAAACAGAAATTGCGATATATATACATATGAATGCCGTGGTTAATATATGAATTATACTTGAATTATAATGGTATTTTCCTTGCAAATATTAACATTTCATAGTATTCTAAATATATTTGTTACTAATGTAAATATACTAAAGTGAAGGATTTTTATGGATAAGATAAAGTTCGCCAACAGAATTATATATTACATATTTCTTTCTGTGTTTATATTCTATATCATATCGGGATTAATATTCAGCAGAGTAGATACCAATGCACCGTTTCATACTTATGCAGGGACAGAAATCCGGCCGGAAGAAACAATTTTTACAGATGATAATACGGTAGAATATCACATAAAGCTTGAAGCTGTTGACAGTGATAACATGGCGTTAATATTTGTGTCCAGACATCAGGAGATAGAAGTGTATGCAGGCGGTGACCTGATATATTATCTTAAGGCTCATAAGTCTGTCTATGGAACAACTACCGGGACAAATTATACAATGGTTGCCATACCTAAGGATACAACGGATGTCATGGTAAGGCTTACCAATGTTTATGCCGGAATTAAGGTAAGAGAAACAACATTCGAGTATGGGGATGAGACTGATATGATGAAAGGAATAGTCTGGAGCTCACTTTCGTCGGCGGTGCTCAGTGCCTTTATTATTCTGGTCGGCGCAGGAATGGTTCTGCTATGGCTTGTATGCCGCAGGGAGATTGCAACAACGCAGTCATTACTCTATTTTGGAATATTTGCAATGGTAATCGGTTCATGGGCTGTTAATGAGACTAATCTGGCAACATTATTTGTAAATGACAGAAAGATAGCTTCACTTGCCGGATATACACTGCTCATGATGATTCCTGTTCCATTTGTTCAGGCTGAAAAGAACTTTTTTGAGATTAAAAAATCCAACATAAGTAATATAATGTGCCTTGTATTTGTGGTTACTGATATTGTGCTTCTTATTTGTCATATGACAGGAGTCAGGGAACTTAAGAACAATGTTTTCTTCATACATATGATGCTCATTATGTCACTTCTGTATTTCTGCGGTGTAGTTGTAAGAAGAATAATGTTAAAAGGATTTGACAGGAAAGTCAGATCTAATATTATAGCAGTTATAGCGCTTGGCGTATCAATGGTTGTTGATCTTTTTGCATACTACAGAGGCATGCAGCAGACAGATGTACTCGGTAAGCTCGGAATACTTATCTTTATAGTACTTCTCGGATATGAGAGTATCTCGGAGGTGTTTGAACAGATAAAGGAGGGTCAGAAGGCTGAGTTCTACAGGGAGATGGCAATAACAGACAGCATGACAGGGCTGTATAACAGAGCTGCGTTTGAAGAGTGGGAAAAGAGCACCACCGGCTATGAAGGATATGCAATTGTTACGTTTGACCTTAATAACCTTAAGAGCTGTAATGACACAATCGGGCATGCAGCGGGGGATATGTACATAGAGGCGGCAGCGGCTATTATTAAAGATATATTTGGCAGACATGGCGCATGTTACCGTATCGGCGGTGATGAGTTCTGTACGATTATCAATCAGCAGAAGAAGACGTTTGATATCGACAGGCACATAAAACAGCTCAGGGAAAGGGAAAAGAATGAGAACAAAAATGCAATCAGTAACATTGAGATTCATATAGCGTGCGGATATGCACAGTATGACAGCAGTGTTGACCGTGATTTTGAGGACACAAGAAGCAGGGCGGATAAGAGGATGTACGAGAGCAAGCAGCAGCTTAAGAGCAATTAACAAAGAGATTCACAGAGCCGGCAGTAGTTTCTGCCGGCTCTTCAAATATTCCGAGCTGTGGTGGTGCGTAGGTAAACATGACAAATCCGGCAAATATTGCCGCAACTGTAATTGTAAGTAAAACCGTGACAAACGACCTGCATTTACCTTCATAGGTACATTTGTACGTAAGCCTGTATATTACCGCGAATGCAGCAATTACGCTGACAGCGAAGGTTGCAATATCAAGAAACATATAATTTCTTCCCAGAATACCCGAATAGGTGTAAAATATAACAGGGATGAGAAATGTACCTGTAATAATTCCGCTCATGAGAGTGCATCTTATACATGGATACCTGTCTTTAAGCTTATGATTCATGAATAATGAATATAACAGCATGGGGAAGAATACAAGCTTCATATGCTCCCATGTTGATTCGCTGACAGGGAAGAACAGTCCGAGCAGATGATTACTGCCTGACCATTCATACACAAAATGCGAGAGTGTTCCGGTAATCAGCACGAATATTAATCCTGCTGTTGTATAGCGCTTTAGGGAGGAATCTGATATTGACTGCATGATATATTTCTCCTTTTATATTTTTTTGCCCAACATTCTTTTATACTAATATATTTAATAATCTAAGGAGATATTCATGACAGACAGAATAAAGATTTTCTTAAAAAATGAAACAGTTCTTGCAATATCGTTTTTGCTTGCGGTTTTATCAGCACTGGTAGTAAGACCTGATTCAAAATATGCAGAATATATAGACTTTCGCACACTTGCACTTCTGCTATCGCTGATGCTTGTTGTTGCCGGCGCTGCGAAGCTTGGAATATTCAGATGGATTGCAGGCAAGCTTGTAAATACGGCATCTGACATGAGACAGCTCGCACTGATACTTATTATGCTGTGCTTTGTGTTCAGTATGTTTATAACAAATGATGTCTCACTCATAACATTTGTTCCGCTTGCAATAGAGGTTCTCACGATGGCGCATATGGAACAGTATATGATTAAGGTTATAGTGCTGCAGACGGTTGCAGCTAATCTGGGCAGTATGCTGACACCGATTGGCAATCCACAGAACCTGTATCTGTACGGCCTAAGCGGTATGGGGGTGAAGGATTTCTGTATGCTTATGCTACCATATACGATGACGGCTCTGGTCATGCTTGTAGTGTCGGTATTTATCTTTATCGGAAAAGACAGGCTGACGGCAGAAACCATACACAGTACTAATGGAGGCTGTGCAGATACAGTGGTCACGGACAGAGCTGCTTTGCAGGATACAATACCGTCTGCAGCCGGTATTGATAAGTGTGTTGCATTAGTGCGTATAAGATATGTGATGTATGCACTGCTTTTTGTGTTGTGCCTTTTAACCGTTGCAAGGGTTATTCCTTATCAGGCACTGCTTGTCATTATATTGGCAGCAGTGGCAGTGGCAGACAGAGATGTGCTTGGCAGAGCTGACTACAGCCTGCTGCTTACATTTGTATTCCTGTTTGTTTTTATAGGTAATATAGGAAGAGTAGAGGCGGTATCGGAATTTTTGTCAGAGATTATATCGGGGCACGAGGTCATTACGGGAATTTTGGCAAGCCAGGTTATGAGTAATGTGCCTGCGGCGATTCTGTTGTCTGGGTTTGGAAGCAACATAAGAGGCCTTATTGTTGGCGTGAATCTGGGCGGGCTTGGTACACTTATTGCCTCAATGGCAAGTCTTATCTCATACAGATTTTATGCCGGAAGCAGGGAAAGTTCAGTTTCACGGTATATGGTATTTTTTACATTAGTTAATGTGATATTTCTTGCAGTGCTCTATTGTGTGTCGTTATTATGATGTGTTAAACTAATTATATATTCTGCGCAGATATTGGCGTGGGGAATGGAGATTTATGAAGAGGGAAGAAATACATTTCCGCTCGGCGGATAATATTAATATGATACATGCGGTAATATGGACACCGGATGAGGACAGTTTTGACAGACCTGTTGGAATTATTCAGATTTCGCACGGAATGGTAGAATATATTGGCCGCTATGAACATGTAGCGCAGTATTTTACTGACAGAGGATTTGTTGTTGCAGGTAATGACCATCTGGGACACGGACAATCTGTTACGGACAGCACAGAATGGGGATATATAACTAAGGAGGATGGAAGCAGATGCATAGTTCATGACCTGCACCATCTTACAAAGCTTGTTAAGGAGCGTGATTCTGAATATGGAAGATTGCCGTATTTCCTTATGGGACACAGTATGGGTTCATTCATGGCAAGAAGATATATGATGATGTTTGGCAGTGAGCTTGACGGTGCCATCATACTTGGAACAGGCAATCAGCCGAAGGCAGCAATTATGACGGCACTTACATTATCTAAGGCGGCATCGGCAATGTTTGGCGGACATTACAGAAGCAAGCTTATGAACAGACTTATGTTTGGAAGGTATAACAGCCGTATTGTTGATGTGCAGACGCCTAATGACTGGATATGCTCACAAAGAGATGTGGTTGATAAGTATAATGCTACACCTGAGTGCAGCTTTATATTTACTGCTGACGGAATCCAGGCACTTATGAGAACTCTCAATTACATTGAAGATAAGGATAATATAAGGCATATTCCGAAGAATCTTCCGATATTCATTGCATCAGGCAAGGATGACCCGGTTGGAGACTATGGCAGGGCGGTAAGACAGGTGTATGACACATTTAAACATGAAGGAATCAGTGACGTGACGCTTAAGCTGTATGACGGATGCAGACATGAGCTCCATAACGAGGCGGTTAAGGATGAACTGTTTGATGCAATCTATGGCTGGATGTGCGACAGAATGAACAGGTAACGGAACAGGCAGACAATAATGAAGTTTTTAAATGAACATATAAAGAATAACACATTTAAGCAGGTATACCTTATATATGGCGAAGAGACATATCTTGTATATCAGTATCGTGACAGGATGAAGC
>CAMBEF010000083.1 GCA_945865495.1 uncultured Bacteroides sp.
ATCTCCTTTTCTGCCCGCTTTTCTTACTAATCTTCATGCTGATTCTCAATTCAGGCATAATATTCTTTACAGAATAAATCATATCCACGCCGGTAATATTTATTCAGTATGGTATCAGTTTCCATATTGAATATTGATTATGTGAAGAATTTGCGCTAAAATAAAGTAATAAATTATTTGGAATGGAGAACGACATGTCAGACAAATATGTAGCATATGTGGGGACATATACGCATGAAAAGAGCAGAGGCATCCATATATATGATATGGATGTTGAAAAAGGACTTATTACAGAGAGAAAAGAAGTCGAGATAGATAATCCGTCATATATAACATTGTCGCATGACGGAAAATATCTGTATTCAATATGTGATGCCGGAGTTTCAGCGTTTCGTGTTATGCCTGATGGTGACATTGAACTTATTAATGTTAAGTCAATCAATGGTATGAGAGGGTGTCATCTGTCAGTAACGAAGGACAATACATTCATTTTTGTGTCAGGATATCATGATGGCAAGCTTACTGTAATGCATCTTAATGAAGATGGCAGCGTAGGTACAATTGCCGATGAGGTATTCCATAAGGGAATAGGAAGTATTGCCGAGCGTAATTTCAGACCGCATATAAGCAATGCGACACTTACACCGGATGAGAAGCTGTTGTGTGTGTGTGATCTGGGAATTGATCAGATTAAGGTGTATGAATTTGATAAGAAGACAGGCAGGCTTGATCTGTATGATATTATAAGAACACAGCTCGAATCTGCACCAAGGGAGATTCTTTTCTCAGCAGACGGAAGATTCGCCTATGTAATGTGTGAACTTAAGAATTATATTGATGTCTACGAGTGCGGCGTGGGTGAAGACGGCCGCAGGACATTCGAGTTTATACAGAATATATTTACTCTTAGAAGAGATCATCGCGTGAACAGTGCAGCAACGGATATTATGCTCACAAAGGACGGAGAACATCTTCTCTGCTCCAATGCGGGAGATAACAGCGTAACAATATATAAGATTGACAAGGATAACGGAACACTGTCAATTCTTTCATCACTTCCGATAAGCGGTGACTATCCTAAGTATATTAATCTTTTCCCTGACGAGAAGCATCTTATGTCAATGAATCACGACGGCAATTCGATAACATTCTTTACCGTCCACTGGGATAAAGGTCTTATAGTAATGAGTGGCAGGGAAGTCAGGATATCCAAGCCTAATAACATGGTTATAAGGAAACTGTAATATAATGAATAGCATGGCCGGTAAGAGAGTGAAGCTGTATGCGGCACCAATGGAAGGTGTTACGGGATATATTTACCGTAATATTATTGATGACTGCTTTGGAGGTGCGGACAGATACTTTACTCCGTTTATTTCAACTAACACTAATAAGACATTTACTGAACAGGAGCGGCGTGATATAGATTCCGGGAATAACAGGCCCAGAGATGTAATACCGCAGATACTTTCCAATAATTCATGTGACTGTATAAAAGTCATACGTGCACTTCATGATGAATACGGATACGATGAAGTCAATCTTAATCTCGGGTGTCCGTCACCTACAGTGGTTACAAAGCATAAGGGTGCAGGTTTTCTGGCGTTCCCTGACAAACTTGATTCGTTCCTCAATGATGTCTTTGTGGCTGCCGGTAATGACGGGGTCAGGGTTTCGGTAAAGACCAGAACCGGCGTGGAATCACATGACGAATTTATAAAGATACTTGATATCTATAATCAATACCCGCTAAGTGAGCTTATTGTTCATCCGAGAGTACAGAAGGATTTGTATAAAAACAGTCCTGACTACGATATTTTTGAATATGCATATGCCAATTCAAAAGCACCTGTGTGCTATAATGGTGATATCTGTTCGGTGGATGACTACCAAAGGATTACATCGCGGTTCAATGGACTTAATGCAGTCATGTGCGGCAGGGGAATGATTACCAACCCAGCAATATTTGCCACGATAAACGGTGGTGACAAGCTTTGCAGTAGGGCACTCAGGACATTTCACAATGCTGTATTTAAAGAATATTGTGCAGTTATGGGAGAACGCAATGCATTGTTCAAGATGAAGGAACTATGGTATTATATGATACGGAATTTTGATGGCGCAGACAGATATTATAAGTCTATACGCAAAGCTCAGAGAAGATGTGATTATGAAGCCGCTGTCAATGAACTTTTTGCCAACTGCGCAATATAATATATAATGACAGACTGCGTTGGAGCGTGAGACTGAATGCGCATATGTGAACTGCATGACAAAGAGGTTGTCAATGTTAAGGATGGCTGTATACTCGGCTGTGTGGTTGATATTGATTTTGACTGTAAGACAGGGTGTATCTGTGCACTTATAGTGCCGGGGCCGACAAGGTTCTGTGGCCTGTTCGGACGTGATATAGAATATATTATTCCATATAAGTGTGTTATGAATATAGGAGAAGATGCAATTCTTGTTGATGTTGTGCTTGAAAAGGTGTCTTTCAGATGTACATAGTACACAGAATAAAAGGGGAGGTATACACATGAAATGCCCATATTGTGGTAAGGAAGATTCCAGAGTAATGGATTCAAGACCTACGGATGACGGATCTATAAGGAGAAGAAGACAGTGTGATTCATGTGGCAAGAGGTTTACAACATATGAGAAAGTTGAGACTGTTCCGCTTATGGTCATCAAGAAGGATAGTAAGAGGGAGCCTTATGACCGCAAGAAGCTTCTTGCGGGAATTGTAAGAGCATGCTACAAACGTCCAATCTCAATTGACAGGATGAATGAGATGGTTGACGAGATTGAGACAGAGATATTCAACAGTGGCGAAAAAGAGATTCCAACAACCAGAATAGGAGAGGTTGTAATGGACAAGCTCAAAGACCTTGATGCGGTTGCTTATGTCCGCTTTGCATCAGTATACAGGGAATTCAAGGATGTAAATACATTCATGGATGAACTGAAGAAGTTTTTAGTGTGAAGCAGGATGAAGATTATTGATAATAGGAATGCAGATTGATATGGCTTTTTTAGAGAGATTTTATCCCGGAGATTATGTGGATTCAACTTATGATATAGATTATGAGGTGTTGTACTCGCAAGGGTTCCGCGGAATAATTTTCGATATTGACAATACACTTGTAGAGCATGGCATGCCTGCAACCGGGCGTGCCGTTGAACTGTTTGAGAGACTTCGAAGGACAGGCTTTGATACATGTGTAATATCTAACAACAAAGAACCGAGGGTGGCTCCATTTGCCAATGAAGTAGGAACAAAATATATATACGATGCCAAAAAGCCTTCAACAAAGAATTATATAAAAGCTATGCAGCTTATGGGAACGGACAGGTCTGATACAATATTTGTCGGAGACCAGCTGTTTACGGATGTCTGGGGTGCCAACAGGGCAGGAATCCGGACATATCTTGTTAAGCCGATAGACAGACATGAAGAGATACAGATTATTCTCAAGAGATATCTTGAGAAGATAGTGCTGTGGTTTTATGCGAGAAGTAAAAAGGACAGGAGAAGCTAGACAGACATGAAAGATGTAAAGGGAACAACCAGGGTATGCGGGATAATAGGTAACCCGGTTGGACATTCAGTATCACCGGTACTTCAGAATACACTTGCTGATATTACCGGTACGGAACTTGTATATGTTCCGTTTAAAGTCGAAGATAACATAAAGGCTGCAATAGAAGGTGCATATGCATTGAATGTGTTTGGACTTAATGTTACAGTTCCACACAAAAGCGCAGTTATAGAATGTCTTGCGGATATAGATCCGATTGCAGCAAGCATTGGTGCAGTTAATACACTTGTGAGAACTGACAGAGGTTACAAAGGATATAATACAGATATACTCGGACTAAAAAGAGAACTTGAGGAAGCAGGTATTGCTCTTGGCGGACGCAGGGTAATAATTCTTGGTGCCGGCGGTGCAGCAAGGGCGATAGCTTTTTTATGTGCAAAGGAGAACGCTTCCGCAATATACATACTCAACCGCACTGTAAGTAAAGCAGAGAATATTGCCGCTTCCGTTAATGAATATTTTGAGGCTGATATTGCAAAAGCCATGGATATAGCAGATTATGCAGGACTTGAAGGTGGGGGATATGTCTGTATACAGACGACAAGTGTCGGACTGTATCCTGACACAGACAAAGCACCTGTTGAAGATGAAGCATTTTACAAGAAGATAGATGCTGCCGTAGATATTATATATAATCCTGCAGTGACAAAGTTCATGAAACTTGTGAAAGCTTCGGGAAAAGCCTCTGACGGCACTGATAAAAAGGCATATAACGGGCTTAAAATGCTGCTTTATCAGGGAGTCAGCGCATATGAACTCTGGAATAATGTACAGATAAGCACACAGCAGTCTGAGGAAGTCTATAAAGCTATGTGCAGGGAGATGGGAATAGATGAATAATAAGGGTAATATAGTTCTTATCGGATTCATGGGTGCAGGTAAGACTACGGTCGGAAGATGGATATCCCAGAATGTCAATATGAAGTATATTGATACGGACGACTATATTGAAGCCGGACAGAATATGACAATAAAAGACATATTTGCAAATTACGGAGAAGAGTTTTTCAGAGACCTTGAGACCAAAGCATTAGAGGAGCTTTGTGAGGGCTGCAGCCAGACTGTTATATCAGTCGGCGGCGGAATGCCTGTGCGTGATATTAACAGAAAACTTATGAAAAAGCTGGGAACTGTTGTATATCTAAAAGCTGCTGAGGAAGAACTTGCAAGAAGACTTGATGGAGATGACAAACGCCCGATGCTGGCAGGGCAGGATCTGCGCAAAAGGATCCACGAACTTATTATGCAGCGGGAGGATGCTTATCTTGATGCTTCAGACGTTGTTATTAACACGATGGGCATGAGCATGAATGGCATATATAATGCAATAGAAGATTACATTAATGACGGAGGCAGATAATGAAGATACTGGTTATAAACGGGCCTAATATTAATTTCCTTGGCATAAGAGAAAAAGGAATATATGGGACTAAGGATTATAATGCACTTGTAGATATGATTAATGATAAGGCGAAGGAACTCGGAGTTGATGTTGAAGTATTCCAGAGCAACGGTGAGGGTCCTGTGATTGACAGAATACAGCAGGCATATCTTGATAAAGTTGATGGAATCATAATTAATCCGGGTGCTTATACGCATTACAGCTATGCAATACGTGATGCTCTTGCATCAGTAGAGGATATACCTAAGATTGAGGTACATATTTCCAATGTGCATAAAAGAGAAGAATTCCGGCATGTATCTGTTACTGCACCATCATGTACAGGACAGGTTGTAGGACTTGGACTTAACGGATATCTGCTCGCAATGGAGGCGATTGTAAATGGACTTTAAATTTTCAGATAAGGCGCTGAGTTTCAGACCGAATATATTTAACATACTTAATGATAAAAAGAACGAGCTGCTTGATGCAGGACGCAAGGTATATAATTTCTCAGTCGGAACGCCTGATTTTAAGCCTGATGAACATGTTATGAAGGCTGTGAGTGAGGCAGCCCTTAATGCGGATAATTACAAATATTCACTTGTTGATACAGATGAGATGCTTGATGCTGTTGTTGGCTGGTATGGCCGCAGATATGGTGTAGAGCTTAAACATGATGAGATAATGAGTGTTGCCGGTACCCAGGAAGGTATGGGACATATTGCTCTTACTATGTGTAATGAGGGAGATATAGTCCTTGTCCCGAATCCGGGATACCCTATATTCGAGGTGGGACCATATCTTAATGGCGCGAAGATAGTTCATTATGATCTTCATAAAGATAACGGATATCTGCCTGACCTGAATGCAATTGATGGCAGGATAGCAGATAAAGCAAAGATGATGGTAGTATCATACCCGCTTAATCCTGTCTGCAAATGTGCACCCAAAAGCTTTTATGAGGAGCTTGTAACATTTGCCAAGGCTCACGACCTGCTTATTGTTAATGATAATGCATATTCTGAGATTGTATATGATGGACGTGAAGGATTTTCTTTCCTGTCTATTCCGGGAGCGAAGGATGTCGGAGTTGAATTCAATTCTCTTTCAAAGACATATAATCTTACAGGACTTAGAATATCATATCTTATAGGCAATTCTGAGATAATTAAAAAATACCGCACGATACGTTCACAGTATGATTATGGAATGAGCTATCTTGCACAGAAAGCGGCTGTTGAAGCTCTTAACGGGCCGCAGGACAGCGTGTATGAGAACCGCAGAAGATATCAGGAGAGAAGAGATGCACTGTGCGGCGGTCTGCGCTCTATAGGCTGGAATGTACCTGATTCGGAGGGAACAATGTTTGTATGGGCTCCTCTTCCGGCAGGTTATACAGACTCAGAGAAGTTCTGCATGGACTTTCTTGAGAATACAGGTATAATATGCACACCGGGCAGTTCGTTTGGAAGCCTTGGAGAAGGACATGTGAGATTCGCACTTGTACATCCGGTTGATGTTATTAACGAAGCCGTTGGTGTTGCCGGACAGTGGTTGACAACTAAGCAGTGATGTGTTAATGTAATTAAGCATTGCAATGTATAATTAATTTAATATTGAAGATGAAGTTTACTCCACCTTCAGGGCAAAGTGAGAATCTGTTAATATTACGGAATGAGTGGCAGATTCAATTCTTGACCGGCGGTATAGTCCGCGAACCTCATATGAGAGGCCGATTGGGTTTGATTCCCAAACCGACAGTATAGTCTGGATGAAAGAAGTGTAGGCTCAGGCTGCATTTTGCAGATATGCCCTGTAACAGGTGTAATATATGTTGGTTAAGACATATTACCGGTTACAGGGCTTTTTTTGTGAAGTTGTGCCGGAAGCCTGCATGCCGCACTATGCGGCGGAAAGGAGAGTCTGATATGACAGATTATGGTAAGCTGCTTGAAGCAGTAAAGAGTAATGTTACATTTATACTTGTATCAATACTTATAGTAGTATGTGTCTATTTTATTGCAAAGGGATTGGAGAAGTTAATTGAAGCAAAGTGCGGGATGCATTTTAATTCAGAAAAGACAAAGGTTAACAGACTTGTAGTAATTGCCATGTTTTCGGCAATCTCTGCGATACTTATGTTTTTTGAATTCCCGCTGTGGTTTGCTCCGGCATTCTATGAGCTTGATTTTAGCGAAGTGCCTGCACTTGTAGGCGCATTTATGTTCGGCCCTACCGCAGGGGTTGCAATAGAAGGACTTAAGGTCCTTATAAAGATTGCGCTTAAAGGGACAACAACAATGTTCGTGGGAGATCTTGCCAACTTTATTGTCGGATGCGCAATGGTTGTTCCTGCATCAGCTTTTTATTTTACAAAAAAATCAAGAAAATCGGCATTTATCGGACTTGTAACAGGCGGACTTTGTATGGTTATTGCCGGAAGTCTCATGAATGGATTCTATCTTCTTCCAAAATTTGCCGAGCTTTATGGAATGCCTATAGAAGCACTTGTTGCGATGGGAACAAAAGTTAATGCGTCAATCAACAGCGTATTTACGCTCGTCGCGCTTGCAGTTGTTCCGTTCAATATTCTTAAGTCAATTGTTGTAGGCGCAATAACGCTTATCCTTTACAAATATATCAGTAACCTTATAAAAGGCCAGCATGCCGTGAATAAATAATCATAATATGGTCATAATACCTCTATGAATAAGAATGGAGGACATGACAATGAAAAAAATGATAATTATTACATTAGCTGCTGTCGTGGCGGCTGCGTCACTTGTTGCATGCGGGAATACCAATGCAACAGGGAACAACGGAACTACCCAGGGTAATAATGGGAGTACCCAAGGCAATAACAATCCGATTGAAGAGATTGTTACCGGTGCGTTTGACGGAGTCGGTGAAGCGGCTAGCGGCATCGGCAACGGAATCAGCGAGGCAGCTAGTGGTATTAATGACATGTTTGATAACAATCATACGAATGATAACGCAACAACAGCGCGATAATGCTTTTGGATAAAGACTGTCAGAATAATTGGCCTGTCAGAACAAATCAACTTTGAAAAGAATGAGGACTGCCCTATGTTTGCGGCGGTCCTTTTTATATGTGCAGATTGCCGTGAGATATTTATTATGTCATTGATTTGACGCATTAATTGGAGTGTGATAACATCATATTTATAACAATGATGAATTGGAGATTATATATATGAAAGACGGATATGTAAGAGTAGAGGTTTTAACACCGGATATAAAAGTTGCTGACTGCATTTTCAATACTGAACAGATATGCAGGCAGATAGACAAGGCATATGATGCGCAGGTTTCGGTAATCGTATTCCCAGAGATGTGTATAACTGGATATACATGTAACGACCTGTTTCTTCAGGACACACTGCTTAGTGATGCACAGAAGTCACTTGCTTCAATAGCAGAGCACACTAAAGGCAGGAACATGGTAACTGTTGTCGGGCTTCCGTTTGAGTATTGCAATAAGTTATACAATGTTGCGGCGGTTATTAAGGATGGTGTAATTCTTGGACTTGTACCCAAAAAATATATTCCGAATTACAATGAATTCTATGAAAGACGCCAGTTCACAGAGGGCTTTGACAAGGCTGTAAAGGTATGTATCGCAGGACAGCAGACATATATGGGAAGCAGGATTCTCTTCAGATGCTCTGATTTTGAAAAGCTCGTTATCGGTGTTGAGATATGCGAAGATTTATGGACACCGCTGCCTCCAAGCGTAAGCCACGCCATGAATGGGGCAACTCTGATTGTCAATCCGTCTGCAAGCAACGAGACTGTTGGCAAGGAAGATTACAGACGGAGCCTTGTTACCGGCCAGTCGGCAAGGCTTGTGTGCGCATATGCATATGCATCATCAGGTGATGGTGAATCAACACAGGATATAGTATTTGGCGGACATGATATAATTGCGGAGAACGGAACACTTCTTGCAGAGACATCACTTTTTGCTAACAATAGTGTAATGAATGATATAGATTTTGACAGAATTAATTCTGAACGCCGCAGGATGAGTACATTTACATCGGTAACTGATAATGACGAGTACACTGTTGTGGACTTCAGTCTTGCGGGAACAGAGTATACAAGTCTTGTAAGATATATTGACCCACATCCGTTCGTGCCTGAGAATGAGACAACACGCAATAAAAGATGTGAAGCAATTCTTTCAATCCAGGCTATGGGACTTAAGAAGCGTCTTTCACATATTGGCTGCAAGAATGTAGTTATAGGAATATCGGGCGGACTTGATTCGACACTTGCACTGCTTGTTGCTGTCAGGGCGTATGAATTGCTGGGGCTTGACATGTCGGGAATCCATGCGGTGACAATGCCCGGATTTGGCACAACCGACAGGACATACGATAATGCGGTTAAGATGATAAAGTGCCTTGGCTGCACATTCCACGAGATTAGTATCAGGGAATCTGTAACAAAGCATTTTGAAGATATCGGACATGATATTAATGTTCATGATGTTACTTACGAGAACGGACAGGCAAGAGAG
>CAMBEF010000084.1 GCA_945865495.1 uncultured Bacteroides sp.
TTCAAATAAAAATCATAGTATCATTCAGAATTCAGGCTGCTCATAAAAAGAGAACGACCATCATACTCTCGTATTACTTAAGTACAATGGTCGTTCTAAAACTCTGATTCGTTATTCAATTTTTCTCTCTTTCCTCACTGCTCTCATTCTCTGTACAGTGACGCTTATTATAATATCAAGTTTCAAGATAAGAACCCTATTCTTAATCTCTCACAACCTACAAGATATATCTTCCATCAGTTCCTGCTGCTTACTATCTTCATTATATGCATCTAACGCTTGCTGCGTATGCTGTATTCGGATATAGCGTCTTCATGAACTTTCAGGTTGTATAAAATGTACGCTTCTTCTTCATCGTTTCTTTACACGAATCTGAAATCTTGGATATTAATGTGGTATTGTTCAATATGAATACTGTTATTAAATCTCCTGTCCAGTACTACCACTTCATATTGACTGTTATTACTATTTCTGGCCCAACGGTATCAACCTCCCTGCTGTCTTGACTTTGATTAATTCAGTTTGATTAATCAATTGACTTTTGATTGATACTTTATGTATCTCTCTTGTTTATGTATGTATATTACCATTGAGGTTCAGTTTTGTCAATACTTTTTCTAAAATATTTTTAATTATTTTGTTTTTATATTATCTTTTGTATTTTATTCTCTTAATTGTGTGTATTATTCAAAATATTCTGACAATTACTCTTTGTATTTGATCTCATTTGTGGAAATATCAAGTTCTTCAGCCTTTATGTAACTCTCTGTATCCGGCGGAAGATTACGCCTCTTAAGCTTATGACTGACTATCTCGCCTGCTATGTAATATATAACTGCGAATGTTGGCACACCAAGAAGCATTCCTGCAAATCCGAATATTCCTCCGGCTGCAATAATTGCAAATACGACCCAGAATGGCGAAAGTCCTGTTGAATCCCCAAGAATCTTCGGTCCGATTACATTACCGTCAAGCTGCTGTAAAACGAGAATGAATACAAGGAAATACAGTCCCTTGATTGGATTGGCAAGCGTAATAATTATAAAACTCGGTACTGCTCCGATGTACGGACCAAAAAATGGAATTACATTGGTTACACCGACAATAACACTGACAAGCGTAGGATATGGCATTCTGAGTATAAGAAGCCCTACATAGCAGAGCACTCCTATAATAAGTGAATCTATTATCTTGCCCATAATAAATCCGCCAAATATCTCATTGCTCTTTCTTGCCGTCCTTATTATTATATTGCCGCGCTTCGCGTCAAACATCGTATATATCATCTTCTTGGACTGTCCGATGAATCTTTCCTTGCTGGCAAGTACATATACCGAAATAATAATGCCGACAAATACATTTACAACTATCCTGGCAACATTAACTACACCTGTCGTAATTGATACAATGTACGTATTAGCCTGTGGAAGCATGTGCTCCTGAACCCACTTGCCGATAAAGTCTGTTCCTGAGATAATCCCTTTTTCAACCATATTGGATATCTGCTCATTGCCCCTTGTCACCTCTGTTACCCATGCAACAAATGAACTGATCTCATCCGGAAGACTTCCGACAACTCCCTGAACACTGCTGATTATCTGAGGTATGATAAGTTCAAGCAGGAACACGATAATAAGTATAAACAGCATAAGCGCGCATACGATTCCAATGCCTCTTGCCGTCTTCTCGGCAGTCTTTGGATTCTTCACCTTAGGTCCGATAAGACGCATTACTATCCCTTCAACCACCATCATTATCGGATTGACAATATATGCAAGCACAATTCCTATTATAAACGGCTGCATAATAGACATAAGCTTGTCCCAGATTTTGGCAAAACCACTGTATCTGTATACAATGAAGAAAAGCAGCACACAAAAAAAGAATGTCACTATGGCGACACTTGCCACAACGGCATATTTTTTTATGTCATAATTCCACTTCTTACGGTTATCGTCTGCAATATCAGCCTGCCTGTGCTTCCCTTCATTATTATCCATATGATGCCTCCATACCTGACCGTCACCGGTCATTCTTCAAATATCAGTCGTTAGAATCAAATCCTGCTGCTCTTTCAAGCGCTTCATCAATGTGCGTACAGAAATTCTCACTGCCTACTTTTTCAACAAATCCTGCCTTCTGCATAACATGCATAGGCTGCTCATTCACATGTGAAAATACTACTGCTATATGTTTTTTGCTAAGTTTATCGTAAAGCTCCTCAAGTGAATGCATCGCTGTTGCGTCAAGTGCGTTAACCGCACGCATTCTTATAACGAGGCACCTGGTAAAGTCCTTTACTGAAATTGTTGCTATTCTGTCAGCAGCTCCGAAAAACATCGGGCCGCTTATCTCATATACTCTTACATGCTTAGGTACCTTGCGGAGCATAATGCTGTCAGGATCATTCTCATCCTCAATATATTTCCAGCTCTTAACCTCTGATTCCTCACTCATACGCCTGAGAAGGAGCAGACATGCAAGTATCATTCCTATCTCAATTGCTACGACAAGGTCGAATATAACTGTAAGTGCAAATGTAAGCACAAGTACAATTATATCACTCTTTGGCGCAGTTTTCACTAAATGTACGAAAGTTCTCCACTGGCACATATTGTAAGCTACCATGAAAAGAATAGCCGCAATTGTCGGCATCGGAATAAGTGCCGCATATGGCATAAGTACAACCAGCACAAGCAGCAGCACAATTGCATGCACCATTCCGGCAACAGGTGTACGCCCGCCGTTCTTAATATTAGCTGCTGTTCTTGCTATTGCTCCCGTTGCAGGAATTCCGCCAAATAATGCAGAACCGATATTACCCGCACCCTGCGCAACAAGCTCCATATTGGAACGGTGTCTTGAATTAACCATTCCGTCAGCTACAACACCTGAAAGCAGTGATTCTATCGCTGCAAGTATAGCTATTGTAAATGCATCCGGAAGCATTCTGCCTACAGTCTCAAGACTGAAATCAGGCATAACAGGCTTTGGGAGTGCATTACTTATTGTATAGAGGTCTCCGATTGTATTTACATGCATTCCGATTCCCTTAACCATAACAATTCCCACTATTACCGCTATAAGTGAACCCGGAATCTTTTCACTTATCTTAGGCCATACGATAAGCACGGCAAGACATACAACGCCTACTATCACTGCCTGCCAGTTAACGGTTCCTGCAAATGCAACATCCGCCTTAAGCTTTTCCATTGTCTCAACAGCCTGTGTTCCCTGTGCATATGTTATTCCAAAGAAATCCTTGAGCTGTCCTATAACTATTGTTACCGCAATTCCGGCTGTAAAACCTACTGTAATCGTATAAGGTATGAACTTTATAAGACTTCCGAATCTTAAAAGTCCCATGACTATAAGTATAATTCCGGCAAGTATTGTTGCCGTTGCGAGTCCTGACATTCCGTTCTCTGCCACGATTCCCGCTACTATTGTTGCAAATGCAGCCGTCGGACCTGCAATCTGCACACTGCTTCCGCCAAGGAAGGAAATTATAAAGCCTGCGATTATCGCTGTGTAGATACCCTGCTCCGGTCCTACGCCTGACGCAAGTGCAAGTGCTATTGAAAGCGGCAGCGCTATAATCGCTACAATAATTCCTGCTACTACATCCTTAACAAACTGCTCTTTTGTGTAACCCTTCATTACCGTAAAAAGCATCGGTTTTAATTTGTCCATTGTAATGTACTCTCCCTGAATATTCTATCATTTTTCATATCGTACGGCTGCAAAGCCGCATACATAACATTTTACCTTATTGTGGAAATATTACAAGAGGAAATGCAGAATAAGAGCAGAATAAGGGCAGAATAGATGTGTAAAAGGCACTCGCTCCCGCTGCATGCACCTCGCAGCGGATACTAAGCTCACGCTTTGCGTTCGCTAAGTACCGGCGGGTGCATAGCCGTGCCTTTTACAGCCGGTTATGCGTCCGGTGCGCTCCCCTACAGGGGAAGTGTGTTGCATAAACAGACTGTATCGCAGCGCCGGTACTTAGCGAATGCCGCAGGCATGAGCTTAGTATCCGCTGCGCTGCCGTCCAAGCGGGAGCGTGTCTGTTGATGCAATACACTTCCCCCTCTTGACAGGCTGCAGAATGCATGTTATTATACAACTGTATTAATCGTACTAATACAGTTAATATTGCTAAAGGAGGCGGACGATGTATCAGATTGATGTAATGTCCAGAACGCCTGTGTATGAGCAGATAATACGGCAGACGGAGGAATTCATCCTTAAGGGTGTACTTAAGCCCGGTGACAGGATGCCTTCGGTAAGGACTTTGTCTGTTGAGCTTTCTGTTAATCCCAACACGATTCAGAAGGCAATTGCCGAGCTTGACAGAAGGACGCTTATCAAATCAGTTCCCGGCAAGGGAAGCTTTATATCAGATAATGCACTTGAGCTTATGCACATTGCAAAAGAGGACGAATTACAGGATATCAAAACGCAGCTTATAAGCCTTAAGATGGCAGGCATCACAAAAGAAGATGTAATAAGCTGTGTTGATGAGGTGTTTGGGGACAGCTCATCCAATAATATGACGGGAGGGCAAAGCAATGATTAAAGCTGACAATCTGACAAAAACATTTGATGATTACAAAGCTTTGAACGGCATCTCATGTACAATTGAGGAAGGCTGTATCTACGGCATGGTCGGATCCAACGGTGCCGGCAAATCAACATTTTTACGTCTGCTGACGGGTATATACCGTGCAGACATGGGGACTATCACAATCGACGGGAACGATGTATACGAGAACACTGAATTGAAATCACATATGGCATTTGTGCCTGATGAACTGTATTTTCTCGGCGGCGCTTCAATGGACAGGATGGCGAAGCTCTACTCCGCTGCTTATCCTGATTTCAGTGGTGAACGCTATGAACATCTCAAGGAGATATTCAAGCTTTCCGGCAGCCGCAGCCTGAACACATTTTCAAAAGGAATGAAGAGGCAGGCAGCGACTATTCTCGCGCTGTCATGCCGTCCGAGATATCTCTTCCTTGATGAGACATTTGACGGACTTGACCCGGTAATGCGTAATCTTGTTAAAAATATCGTATGTCAGGATGTTGTTGACCGCAAGGCAACCGCAATTCTTACCTCACACTCTCTTCGTGAGCTTGAAGATACGTGTGACCAGCTTGCCCTGCTTCACAAGGGAGGTCTTGTGCTGGAAAGTGACATAAGCAACTTAAAGACATCCCTTTTCAAGGTTCAGGTGGCATTCACCGGGGAATTTGCAGGAACTTACGGCAGGGATACATTCTCAGATCTTGATATACTTCATTACACCAAGCATGGAAGTGTTGCCAATATTATCGTACGCGGCGACAAAGCAGACGTTACCGCGAAGATTCAGGCAAAGCATCCTGTGATACTTGACATTCTTCCGCTTACGCTTGAAGAAGTATTTACCTATGAGATGGAAGCACTCGGATACAGTTTTGATGATGTGCTGGTCAATAATTGAGGATTGGAGGATAATCATGAAAAATATATTTAATAAGAAATTATTTTCAGACGGAATGCGCCAGCTTCGCACAATAGGAATCATGGGCCTCATAATCTTCTGCCTTGAAACAGTATTTGTTGTAATCGGCAATAATATGAGCAATGCCGAATGGATTGCATCATATACGGCAGGCCAGATTACGATATCAGGCAGCGCAGCCCAGACCGCACTTAATATGCCTGAGGTGTGCACACTGCTTGAACTTCACCCGATACTGCTTGCAGCAATATATATTCTTGCGCCTGTTATGGTTCTTTATCTGTTTGGATTCATGAACAGACGCAACTCAAGTGACTTTTATCACAGTATTCCTGTAAAAAGGGAATGCATCGCTGTATCATTTCTGGCTGCGATTGTTGCATGGCTGTGTATAATCGTGCTTGTAAGTACTGCACTCTGCTGCATTCTTACGCTGTTCACGCCATATGTGGCAATCAACATGTACAGTGTGCTTACAACAACTCTTGCGACACTGGCAGGCTCTGTATGTATGCTCGCCGCAGGCTTCCTTGCCATGAGCATTACAGGAACTTATTTTTCAAATATAGCAGTTTCAGTTATGCTTCTTATATTTCCAAGAGGACTTATAACATTCTTCACGGTTATGATGTCTTCTCTTGTCCAGGTTCTGCCGTTAAGCCTTGGCGGAATACTTGACTATAACATTAACATTGTCGTCGGCAATGTAATCAGCCTGTTTATAGGCGGAGATGCGTTATATCCAATGACACATCTTGTTCCGTCACTCTATACGCTGGTGCTTGCCATAGTATATTTTGTCATTGGAATGTATGCATTTAAAATAAGGAAATCCGAGACAGCAACCATGCCGGCTTCCAACAGACACCTTCAGAATATATACAGGCTTATACCTCCGATGTGCATATGTCTTCTGCCAATTGCAGCGGTATGCCAGCTTATCCTCCGCAGGCATGAGATGTTTGGCGGAACCAATGCCATGAACCTGTTTTACATTGTGCTTTTCTATTTTATTGCAGTAATAGCATATTTTCTTTATGAGCTCATCTCAACCAGAAAGATTGCCAATGTAATGAAATCCTTCAAAAGCCTGTGGACACTTGCAGCATTTAATGTACTGTTTGTCATTATAATCGCTGCCGGATATTTTTATGAGATTCACAATGTGCCTTCAGCCGACCGCGTGAAATACGTAATTATCAATACAGACGATTACTCTTCTCTCACAAGAAGTGATGTAGGACATGATTATTATTTTACCCAGAAAGCAGCAGCCACCAAAATATATAACCAGGAGATAATCAGTAAGCTTGTCAGCTATCTTGAGCAGAATATAAATGATATAAAAACAACTGATGGTGCTGACTCTGTCAGTGCCTATTCTACACAGCTGAGTGTGGAATTCGGCAAAGGTATCGGAACACTCAGACGTAAGGTGTATGTACCGTTAAATGAGTACCAGACATTTATCAATACACTGAATAAGTCTGATGATTATACTTCCATATATAAGAATCTGCCTGAATATAACTCTCTTGCTTCATGTGAGTTGTATATGACGGGCCACTCTTCATGGAAGATATCTGACAATGACAAACGTGACCTGTATGAGGCTCTTTGTGAAGATTTCCGTTCACTGGATCTTCCTGCTGCCATCAGCCACACATCACGCTATTCTTCAGGTGACTGCATTGGAAGATTCTATGTGGAAGTCAACTATAAGAGTTCAACCCTTAATTTTTATGCCGGCATATCTGCTGATACACCAAGAGCACTCAAGCTGCTTGTTGAGCGTATTAATGCAGCTTCAGATGCTTCCAATGCTGTAAATAAGCTGCTTGATGCACAGCTTCCCGATGGTTATGCCGTAAGGAACTGTACTTTGTCATTCACACTTCTGTATGACGGTAACCTGTACGATGGTTCAGCTACACGCAGCTTCTACAATAACTTAGATGGTTCAAATGATTCTTATGCTGACTATACTGAAAATGGTGCCGAAATTCTTAATAAGATTGCAGACAGACTCGACAGTGCGCCAGCCACTATTGACCTGAACAGACCTGTACTGTGTGTAACCTACAATTCATCACTGACTGACAATAATGCCAGGCGTACAACCGAATCCGGCTGCCGCTTCTATCAGGCAGATGATGCGCTAGTTAATCTGTTCAGTACATTTACAAAAACAGATGTGAGATAGGCGATGCAGATTTGCATGGTTCAGATTTGCATTTACTGATTTTCCAATTGAGGAGATTGTTAAGGCTCAGCCATCTTCGGATGCAGCTTTGGCAGTCTCCTTATTTTATCAGGGAGAAAACTTATGAACACTTTATTTTTAGATTTAATCTTTATTGTATCATTCCGGCTCTGTGTGTTTGTCCCGTGTATTATATGGCAGCTTTATATGACCAAATTTAAAAATGTCAGATACGGACGGATGCATTATGTGATGACTTATATCTTCATTTTCTACCTCTCCATGGCACTTGAAGTTACCGGTATCCCAACGATATACGAGCTTATCCGGAGCGGTATCGTTATAGATTCCGGCACGATTAATCTTGTACCTTTTTCAACAGACACTTATACAATTTCGTATATTCTTAACATTATCATGTTTATGCCACTTGGCTGCCTGCTTCCAATGATATGGCGAAGATGCAGATTTCATCAGGTTCTGCTTATCGGCATGCTCTCTTCCCTCGCGATTGAGATTATGCAGCTTTTCAATTGGCGCGTATCCGATATTGATGACCTTCTGATGAATACACTCGGTGCGGTTATCGGATTTTTCCTGTTCAGGTTGGTTGATATGATTATACATGGGATTTACAGCATATTTGCGCATAATAAGAATTCTATAGTGAAATCTGGCTCTCATCGGCACGCATTGGCTACAGCCAAAAGTAAAACACCGAATGTCAGTGAAGCAATTACCTATATAATTCTTTCTTATCTCGGTGTGTTCTTTTTATA
The DNA here is from genome assembly GCA_945865495.1 of uncultured Bacteroides sp. Taxonomy (GTDB): domain Bacteria; phylum Bacillota; class Clostridia; order Lachnospirales; family Lachnospiraceae; genus Bacteroides_F. The sequence goes on from CAMBEF010000084.1 coordinate 8,496, forward strand.
TAATGTTACAGGAATATCCGCTCTTGTTGAAAGGTTTGAATAAAAACATCTAATAATTAATAGTTGCTTGTTTATATAAAATGATATATTATTATAATATATTAAAATATTATATGGGGAGTGTGCTATATGCAAAAGAATTTTATAAGAAATACCATTTGTATGACTGCTATTGTTATGAGTATGGTTATGACCGCCGCCTGCGGCACGCCAACTGCTTCGTCAGAAATTGCATCTTCCGCACCATCTGTACAATCTGTCGCAAATCTTCCTGCTGCAGTCACAGAGACCAAAGCCGTTGTTGTAAGCGCTCCTTCAACACAAGCCTCAACTGCAGCAAAAAGTGCTTCTGTTGCTGCTCAGGCTGCGACTAAGTCTTATGCCGAAAGTACTTCGGCAGACGCTGTTACCGAAACCGCCGATACAACTGAAGAAGCTGCTGAAGATGCTGCTGACGCAGGCAGTTCAGACGACAATTCAGTTGTTGAAGATGCCGGGGAAGCTCAGGTAAATGAAGAGCCTGCCAATGATTCAATCAGCCAATCCGGTCACTATGTGTTAAACAAGAGCACTAAGAAGTTCCACTACGCCGGATGTGCAAGTGCCAAGCAGATCAAGGCATCCAACTATGCGGAATTCGACGGTGACAGAGATACGCTTATCTCCAGAGGCTATTCTGCCTGCAAAAAATGTAATCCTTAATGAGTTTTAATTGCCGGCAATTAATTATAATTATATATAATTAATAAAAACCCCAATAATCCGGGCATCAATGCCATATGCCTGTTCCGGATTATTGGGATTCTTGTTATTCTGTTATGCTATTGTCGGCATTTTATTTCATCACTGTATTACTTTTTCATCTGAAGCCGGTGTGTACTTTGCCAAGGCATCCTCAGCCTGTTCTCTTGTAAGGTTAAGCTCCTCCTGAAGGAGCTGT
>CAMBEF010000085.1 GCA_945865495.1 uncultured Bacteroides sp.
CTTAAGCACGTCAAAATCACCAAAAGACTTCTTAACGTGGCTCATCTCTAAAAGTTTCACATTTACCTCTCATTCTGCCTGCAATACCGCACGGCTGCAGCAACGATTTATTTATAGTAACCAAGCTTAAGCTCAAGTTTTTCCATGAACCATGCTACAACAAAATTAAAAATGTAGTAGAACAGTCCGGCAACAAACAGCGGCATAATACTTGCCTGTGCCGCAGCAACCTGCTTTGCAAGGGTGAACATTTCTGTATATGCAAGTGCAAATGCAAGAGATGTATCCTTAACAAGAGTAATTACCTCGTTCGTTACAGGCGGGAGCACACGCTTAACCATCTGTGGAAATACGATTCTTGTAAATGTCTGTATGTTTGTATATCCGAGCACTGATGCAGCTTCGCGCTGTCCTGCAGGTACAGCCTCGATTCCTGCACGGTAAATCTCTGCAAAGTACGCAGCATAATTCAGTGAGAAACCTATGATTACCGCATAGAATCTGTAAGAGTATGAAAGAGACACACCAAACAGATAATATGGTCCGAAGAACACTACAAGAAGCTGAAGCATGAGAGGTGTTCCGCGCATGATTGATATGTATATCTTGGATATGGCACGCAGTATCTTAATGTTAGACATTCTGATAAACGTAATAAGAAGTCCGAGCGGAAGTGAGAATACAAGCGTGAGTACGAATATTCCAAGTGAAGCCGCCATACCTGATGAAAGCTGTCCGACTACCTTAAAGAACTGCTGTGCTGCTGACTGCGATGCCTGTGCCTGAGTCTCAGACTTCATAACGGCATCTGCGCCTTCCTTACCGAGACATATTGAATCCTCAAGGCCCCATTTTTCTGCAATCTTATTAAATGTACCATCGGCAAGCATCTCGTTGAGTGTCTCCTGAACCTCATCGCGAAGCTGTGTATTGCCTTTCTTAAAACCAATACCGTACTGCTCCGAGGATACATGCTCGTCAAGCATTCTGAACTTGCCTGAGCGTGCCTTAATCTCGTAGCTTGCAACACCTATATCCATACAGATTGCATCTACTGAGCCTGCCTCAAGGTTCATGAATGCACTGTTGTAGTCTGATACCTGCTGCAAGGATGCAAATGAAGCGCAGAGCTCTTTATTCTTATCCTCTGCCTCTTCGCCCGTAAATGCCGCAAGTGCAGAAGAATCAGCCTGAACTACCATAACCCTGCCTGCAAGATCAGCAAGCGTCTTAACTGATGAATCACTCTTAACAACCACTACCTGGGAATTGTCAATATATGCTGATGACCATGTGTAATCATCAACTCGTCCGTCCATAGTGAAACCATTCCAGATACAGCTTATTGTACCGGAATTAAGCTCCATGTCCTTGGAATCCCAGTCTATAGGCTGCTTAACAAGATTCCAGCCCTGACGGTTACATACTTCCTGTGCAAGGTCAAGGTCGAAGCCCACATATTCTCCATTATCATCCTTATAGCCGTATGGAGGAAATTCCGCATCAAATCCGACCGTGAATGTTGTCTGCCCATTGCTGTTACTATTGTCCTGTTTGTCTTTTCCGCATCCGATGAATATGCCGGCCATAAGTGAGCACGCGAGCATAAGACACAGAAGCCGTGATAACTTTCGCATTAAAATTGTCCTCCGGAATTAATTAATCTCTATCTTCTCTACAGTGTCAATTGCTTTTTTGACCATATCGTCAATCTTTTCCGCAAGCTTAAGCTCTGACTTCTTGATTACATTAAGGTTAGGCTTGGTTACCGGATGTTTTGCAACGAATATTGTACAGCAGTCCTCAAATGGCTGTATTGAAGTCTCATATGTACCAATCTTTTCTGAAAGGTCTACAATCTCCTGCTTGTCAAAGCCGATAACAGGACGGAATACAGGCATTGTACATACCTCATTGGTGCAGTACAGACTCTTTATTGTCTGGCTGGCAACCTGCCCTATGCTCTCTCCGGTAATAAGACCCTGACAGTCTGACTGATTGGCAAGCTCCTCAGCAATCTTCATCATGTATCTTCTCATGATAATCGTAAGCTCATCATGCGGGCACTGGTCATATATGTAGAGCTGAATCTCGGTAAAATCAACAACATTGAGCGTTATAGGGCCTGAATATCTTGCAACAAGCTTTGCAAGGTCAACAACCTTCTGCTTTGCTCTCTCACTTGTATATGGAGGTGCATGGAAATATGTTGCATCAATCTTAACGCCTCTCTTGGCAATCATGTATCCGGCAACAGGGCTGTCGATTCCGCCTGAGAGAAGAAGCATTGCCTTACCGTTAGTTCCGACAGGCATTCCACCAGGTCCCGGTATCTCTATTGAATAAATGTTAATCTGCTGGCGTATCTCAACCTGGAGAAGCACATCAGGCTTGTGTACGTCAACCTTAAGCTCCGGGAATGCCTCAAGAAGCACATGTCCGAGCTCTGCATTAAGCTGCATTGAATCAAGCGCATAATTCTTTCTTGCTCTTCTTGCATTGACTTTGAACGTAAAGTTCATATCCTTATATGTCTGCTTAAAATACTCAACTACAGTTGCGGCAAGATCATCAAAACCGTTATCCTCAATCTGTACCATAGGGCATATTCCGATAATACCGAATACCCTCTTAAGTGCATCAACAGTCTCATCATAATCAAACTCTGACTGTGCCTGCACATATATTCTTCCGTCAACCTTAGTAACGGCGAATTCACCCTCAACCTCTTTAAGTGCGAACTTAATCTGATTTACAAGTGCATCCTCAAACAGATATCTGTTCTTGCCTTTAACGCCTATTTCTCCGTATTTTATAAGAAATGCTTTAAACATTACTACCTCCATCCGTTATAATTGCATGTATAATTACGTGCTGATATTTTATCAGTGTGCCGTATATCTTCTAAGAACCGGCAGAAGCTTTGCAAGCTCCTCAAGTGTATATTCAATCTCTTCTGATGTTGTCTCATAGCAGAAGCTGAATCGCAGCGTTGAATCAAGAAGACTCTTATCAAGTCCGATTGCCTGAAGGGTAGAACTTAATTCAGGGCGGTTTGAAGAACATGCCGAGCCTGATGACACATAGATTCCACGCTCCTCAAGTGCATGAAGAAGCACCTCTGCACGCACTCCCGGAAAGCTTACGCTTACAATATGCGGAGCTGATGTCTCATCTGTACGGCCGTTTACCTGCGTACCCTCTATCCGGCTTACGCCCTCAACAAATTCATTCTTTATCTGTCTCATCCGGGCAATCTTTTCATCAAAATCAGTATATGCAAGCTTTACAGCCATTCCAAGTCCGGCTATTCCCGGAACATTCTCCGTTCCCGAACGCATGCCCTTCTGCTGTCCGCCACCAAGAATAAGAGGTCTTATCTTAACCTTATCCCTGATATACAGAAATCCCGTTCCCTTAGGTCCGTGAATCTTATGTCCGCTTACTGACAGAGCATCTATATTCATCTTCTTAGGGATGATTCTGTATTTGCCAAATGACTGTATGGCATCCACATGGAATATGATATCCTTATTAAATTCATGAACTATGCTTCCAATCTCTTCAACCGGCTCAACTGCACCCACTTCATTATTGACCATCATGACAGATACAAGGATTGTATCATCACGCAGAGCTTTTTTTACATCCTCAGGATTAATTATTCCATCCTTATCTACAGGAAGATATGTGACATCAAAACCGTTTTCGGCAAGATATCTGAAAGGCTCCTTTACAGATGAATGTTCAACGCTTGAAACTATGACATGTTTTCCTCTGCGCCGGTTAGCCATTGCACCGCCGATAATCACAGTGTTATTGGATTCCGTTCCGCCTGATGTAAACAGAATCTCCTTTTCCTGACACTTAAGCACGCCGGCAATTATCTTCGCTGCATCCTTAACGTACTTTTCTGCATTTACTCCATACATATGCTTTGACGAAGGATTGCCGTAATTGTCAAGCATCGCTTCCGTCATTATATCAACAACCTCTTTTGCCGTTCTGGTTGTTGCCGAATTATCAAGATATGCTTCCATTATTCCATAAACTCCAAACTATTATATCTAATCTTCAAGCTGGTACATAAGAACAGACAGGAGCATCATTCCTGCCGTCTCTGTCCTTAATATCCTTCTTCCGAGAGTTATCACATCAAAACCTGAATCATGCGCAATTGTAAGCTCTGAGCCGTCAAAGCCGCCTTCAGGTCCGATAAATATACCAATGCTGCTTCCCGGTTTTATTGATGACAGCTTATCCTTAGTTGCCTGCATTCCGTCTGCACATTCATACGGAAGAAGAACAATGTCGAGTGACTTGGCATACTCAGCTGCCTGTGCAAATGTCATAACATCATGCACAGTGGGTATGATACTGCGTTTGCTCTGCTTGGCAGCGCTTTCTGATATGGCATTCCAGCGCTTAACCTTTGACTCAGCCTTCTTACTGTCAAGCTTCATGACGGAGCGCTTCATTGCAACAGGGATTATCCCGTATGCTCCGAGTTCAACTGCCTTCTGTATTATAAGCTCCATCTTATCACCCTTTGGTAGTCCCTGAAACAGGTATATCCTGGAAGGAAGTTCTCTTCCTCTTGTATCTGTCTCATCTATCGAAGCTATGACCGAATCATCATTAATCTCAGATATCGTACAGTAATAATCAACATTATCACCGCTGCTTAATATTATCTTCTCGCCACACTTAATGCGCAGGACATTCTTAAGATGATTGACATCTGCACCATCTATGAGAATATGGTCGTCATATATATTTTCCTGTTTGGCAAAAAAATGATACATATATCAGACCTCCGTATTATCAGATTCTTCTTGCCGTTACATTAACCCACTCGCCGTTATGGTTAATCTCAAGAATCTCAAGCTCAGGATTTTCCCTGAACTTATTAACAACCTCTTCTTCCTTCATGTCAATAATTCCTGAGGTCATGAATATTGCGCCGTGCTTCATATGCCTTGTAATCTCCTCTGAAAGAGGCTCAAGCACATCGGCAAGAATATTGGCACACACGATGTCATAGCATTCATAACCTGCCTTATCCTGAACTGCTTTATCATCAATGATATTGCCCTCAATGACTTCAATTCTTCCATTCTCTATCTTGTTGACTTCTGCATTCTCCTTAGTGGCTATAATGGCATTAGGGTCAAGGTCTGTTCCGAGCGCAGATTCTGCGCCAAGCATTATGGCAACTACTGAAAGAATACCGCTTCCGCAGCCGACATCAAGAACCTTATCGCCCTTTTTACAATACTTCTGGAGCTGTCTGATTACAAGCTGCGTTGTCTCATGCGAACCCGTTCCGAATGCAGTACCAGGATCAATATTTATCACAAGATGGTCTTTCATTTCATCTGTATATTCCTCCCATGTAGGCTTAATAATAAGGTCGCCTACACTGAAAGGGTGGAAATACTGCTTCCAGTTATTAATCCAGTCCTTATCCTCTGTCTGTGAGATGGTTATTGTTGCAGGTCCGATATCCATGAATGACTTCATGTCCTCAAGCTCTTCCTTAACCTTCTTAAGCATCTCATCATTATCTTCATCGGCATCAAGATAGAAGCTTACTCTGGCTGAGCCGTCATCAGGCGGAAGATCCGGTATAAAATCCACGAACATTGTCTTAATGTCCTTCTGGCTGAGCTGCACGTTATCTTCAATCTCAATTCCCTCAATACCGCAGTCACCGAGACAACTGCTCACAACATCCACCGCTGCCGTTGTAGTATCAATAGTATATCTGTTCCATTTCATAGGTGTATAATCCCTTTCGGCATAAATATCTTTACGGTTACCTGATTTGCTTAGTTACATTTTAAAAATGCTTCGTACCCCTTAAGCGCCTCATACAAATCTGCCTTGCTTATTACCTCATGCGGTGCGTGCATATTCTGTACGGCTACACCGCTGTCGATTACGTTCATTCCGTAATTGGCAAGTATATATGCGATTGTTCCGCCACCGCCAAGGTCTACCTTGCCAAGCTCTGCTGTCTGGAATGCAACATCGGCATCATCCATGACCTTTCTCATCTTAGCCATGAATTCAGCACTCGTATCATTAGAACCGCTCTTGCCGCGTGAACCCGTATACTTGTTGAATACCATGCCGCGTCCGAAATAAGCGCTGTTCTTCTTCTCATTGACACTTGCATAATTAGGGTCATATGCAGCACTTACATCAGAAGAAAGCATCTGTGAATTGCGGAGTGCTCTCTTAAGTCCAAGCTCAGAATACTGTCCGCATCTGTCCATAACCTCGGCAACCGCATATTCAAAGAACTTTGACTGCATACCTGTTGCTCCGACACTGCCAATCTCTTCCTTGTCTACAAGAATACATACACCAGTCTTCTTAGGCTTCTTAGAATTGATACATGCTATAAGTGAAGGATATGCACATACTCTGTCATCATGTCCGTAGCCTATAATCATACTTCTGTCAATGCCATAATCCCTTGCCGGGCCCGCAGGAACAGCCTCAATCTCTGCTGAGAGAAAATCTTCTTCTTCAATTCCATACTTATCCTTAAGGAGTGCAAGGATATATTTCTTAACCTTGTGCTTCTTATCATCTTCATCATCATCATCATTATCTGCTGTAACATTGCCAAATTCGAGTGCAGCATCTGTTGCAGGCATACTGCCGACAAGAATGTTAAGGTCCTCGCCCTCTACGACCTTATTGCCCTTCTTCTCGAGCTGCTCCTGTGAAAGATGGATAAGAAGATCTGAGATGCCGACAACAGCATCATTTTCATCCTCACCGATACTTATATCGACAACTGAGCCGTCCTTAAGTGCAACAACACCATGAAGTGCAAGAGGAACCGTAACCCACTGATATTTCTTGATTCCGCCGTAATAATGTGTATCAAGAAGGACAAGGTCACTGTCCTCATACATAGGATTCTGCTTAAGGTCAAGTCTTGGTGAATCTATATGGGCACCGAGAATATTCATTCCTTCCTCGATAGGCTCCTTGCCGATATTGAACAGAACAACAGCCTTTCCCATATTAACAGCGTATACTCTGTCGCCGGCCTTAAGCTTCTTGCCCTTGCGGATTATATCCTCAAGATTTTTATAACCGGCCTCTTCTGCAATCTCTACAGAACGCTTAACGCACTCACGCTCTGTCTTGCACTGGCTGATGAACTTACGGTAATCCTCTGCAAATGTAAATACCTTCTCAAGGTCAGCCTTAGAATACTTTTCCCATGCATTTAATCTTTCCATGACAATCCTCCATTCCTGCCCGGTTCATGGGGCATAACAACAATAATCACCTTATATTATACATCTATATCAAGAGACATCTGACCGTCAATCTGGTCATCAAGCTCTTCCATACCTGCTTCAATCTCGGCTTCTTCTTTAAAGTTCTCCATAAGCTCGGCACTTATCTCCGGCAGCTCATCAAGTGACTGGACGCCGAATGTTCTTAAAAAGTCCTCTGTTGTTCCAAGAAGCATCGGACGTCCCGGTGCATCAAGACGGCCAACCTCACATGCAAGTCCGTATTCAACGAGTCTGCTCACAGCATGGTCACTGTTAACGCCACGGATTTTCTCAATCTCAAGCTTTGTTACGGGCTGCTTGTATGCTATTATTGACAGTGTTTCCAAAAGTGCATCGGTTAAAACATATTTTCTTGGCTGGGAAGCAACTTTAATCAGAGCATCGTAATACTCAGCCTTAGTACACATCTGAAAGCTGTTTTCAAGCTCTATTATCTTAATACCGCGGTCAGCAGTGTCATATTTATCCATCATATTATGAATAATCCGCTTTGTAGTCTCCGCATCCTGTTCAATTGCAGCCGCAATCTTATCAACCTCAACAGACTCTCCCATTGTAAAAAGAATAGCCTCAATCGCAGCTTCAATTCTCTCCAAATCCATCTTCATCCTCCATGCTGCCAATCATGGCAGGGTCATTCTTAACAGTAAGCTGAATATCTGACATTATTCCGTCCTGTTCAACAGACAGGAATCCGGTCTTGATAAGCTCAAGCACAACGAGAAATGTAACAATCGTTGCTATCTTTCCCGGTCTGTCCGTAAGAAGCTGTCTGAAACTGAACTTCTCATGCTTCATAAGAAATGACTTAACTTCAACAAGCCTGTCCTCTACAGACACCTCTTCTTTCTTAATCTTGCCGAACTTACTTCGGATAGGGTCAATCTTTTCCTCCTGACGCTTCATGACATCCTGAAAAATGCTGTTAAGCCTGGCAAGTGTCATATCACCGACAAGCTCTTCAAGATTAACCGGAGGTCTGTAGCCTGCAACCTCAGGCGGAAGTGTAGACGGCTTGTACATCGACCTCTGGGCGTCAACCTGCCTGTCCTTAAGCTCAAGCGAGGCATATTTGAACATCTTGTACTGTAAAAGCTGTTCAACAAGCTCCTGCCTTGGGTCTTCTTCCTCTCCGTCCTCGTTAACCTCCTTTGGCAGAAGCATTCTTGACTTTATGTCAAGAAGCGTTGCAGCCATCACAAGGAATTCGCTCACAACATTAAGGTCTTCCTTGTCCATCTGATTAACATATTCCATGTACTGTTCAGCAATCATGGCAATCGGAATATCATATATATTAACTTTATTCTTATCTATCAGGTGCAGAAGCAGATCCAGCGGGCCTTCAAACACCTGAAGCTTAACCGGTATTCCCATATATAACTCCATTCATCACGCTGCTATAGCACAAGGCTAAAGCCATGCTTTCCTATTATATATCAATTACATATAAATGTCCAACAAAAATGAGACCGCATACAGATGTGGATTTATTCCGGATTCACCTTTATGCAGTCTCAATAGTTATATGTGCAGTAAAATATCTGTTATACGCGCAGTGAAAAATTTTTCTGATTGCCAACACAGGCATCATGACATATAATACTATAGTTATGAAAGTAAAATTAAAACCATTTCAAATAATTAATAAAATTAAAAATGATGATCTTCCGGGATATGCAGCGCAGGCAAGTTACTTTATACTGCTGAGCTTTTTCCCATTTATTACGCTGCTGCTGTCGCTGATTCATTATCTGCCGCTGGAATATGATGTCCTCATGCAGGTTCTTAATGATATCATTCCGGCATATTTTAAGGAAGCTGCAGTATCCTTTGTCGGAGGTCTGTACAATTCTTCTTCGATATCTTTCACTGGTTTTTCGGCAATAGTGACACTCTGGGCTGCCGGACGCGGATTTATGTCCCTTATGAAAGGCTTTAATGCAATACATGGCATAGCTGAAGACCGTAATTTTATCGTAAGAAGGTC
>CAMBEF010000086.1 GCA_945865495.1 uncultured Bacteroides sp.
CCGCTCAACCTCCAAAAGGACTGGACCACGGCCAACTATGGCGGAAAGGACGGCAGCTAATGTAATGCCGCAGAGACTTGTATACCTGATTATGGAGAAGAGGATTAATGGGTAAGGAACAGGGAATGAATACGCCATACAAAGATCTTATTTCAGTAATAGTTCCTGTATATAAGGTTGAAAGATATCTTTGCCGCTGCGTGGATTCCATTATTGCGCAGACATATACCAATCTTCAGATAATACTTGTGGATGATGGCTCGCCGGATGGAAGCGGTGCAATATGTGATGATTATGCTGCCAAAGATCCAAGAATAACAGTAATACATAAGGAAAACGGAGGCCTCTCAGACGCGCGTAATGCAGGACTTGGTGCTGCACGCGGCAGCTATATAGGTTTTGTGGACAGTGATGACTATATAGCTGTGGACATGTATGAAAAGCTGTATAAGGCAATTGTGGCATGCAATGCTGATATGTCGGTCTGCAATTTCAGATATGTTGATGAGAATGGCAATAACATGGAAGAACGTAACAGCGCACTGCCTGTTAAGGATGAAGTGATTGATGGAATGACGGCGCTTACACGAACCCTTGATGATAAGGGCTGGTACTATGTTACGGCGTGGAACAGGTTATATAGCAGAAAGCTGCTACAGAGCATATATTTCCCTGGCGGAAAGCTCCATGAGGATGAATTCATAGCACACAAAGTATATTCAAAGGCAGATAAGGTTGCATGTGTCGCAGATGCCTGCTACATGTATGTGCAGCGTGGTGGGAGTATAATGCAGACCGGGTACGGAATACGCAATCTTGATGCAGTTGAAGCACTTGAACAGAGATTTGAATTCTGCGTGAACCTGCCGGGGATGAATGATTATATATTAAGGCTGTCACAGAGAATATACTCAATGCTTGTTGAAGCGGGCATTAAGCTGGACATGCGCAATGCCGGATGCAGGCAGAGATATAAAGAGCTTAAAAAGACATATATAAAACAGTGTGGGCAGATTAGGAAGCTGTTTACGCTAAGGCAGTGGCTTATAGATGTGGCGGTGTTTGAAATATTTCCTGCCATTAACATGGCAGCATTTAGAAGAGCCGGCATAAGTCCGGAAGATTAATTAACAGATTTAGAAGATTATAAGGTGAAGGATAGTGAGTAATAAGGCAAACAGACAGCTTGCGGTTAACTTAATAGCGCAGATAGCATCATTTCTTGTGTCATTCGGGATAAGCTTCTTTGTAACCCCGTATGTGACCAATAAGCTTGGAAGTGATGCATACGGGTTCATAACTCTGGCGGATAATTTTGTAAATTATGCATCGCTTATTACGATAGCACTTAACTCGATGGCGAGCCGTTTTATTACGATTAAGATATACGAGAATAAGATGGATGAGGCCAATGTGTATTTTAATTCGGTACTTATCGGCAACACGATACTGACCATAATTGCAGGAATATTGTCGGTAGTATGCGTTATCAATCTTGAGAAATGGATTAATATCCCTGACGGGCTTGTTACGGATGTCAAACTGACATTCCTTATCGTGTTCCTTAATTTTATGGTAGGAATAATGACGTCAGTATTCTCGATAGCATTTTTCTCGACAAACAGACTTGATATAAGTTCAAGAAGGTCAATAGAGGCTAATCTGATAAGGGCGGGAATAGTGCTCGGCGGATATGTATTCTTTTCACCAAGAATAATTTATGTTGCAATAGCTTCAATAACGGCAAGCATATTTATACTTGTCGCGGATATACATTACAGCAGAAAACTGCTGCCTGATATAAAGATTAACTTTCATATGTTTGAGATACGCAAAGTTATCGAACTTATCGAAGCCGGAATATGGAACGTTGTTATAAAATTAAGCCAGATTCTTACCAATGGTCTGGATCTGCTTATAAGCAATCTGTTCATAAGCAGCAGCGCAATGGGTATTCTTGCCATAGCGCAGACAGTCCCGAATGTTATGTCTAATCTTATAGGGAGCATAGCTAATGTATTATCGCCGGAGATGACGATATATTATGCACAGAAAGATAAGGAAATGCTTGTAAAGTCTATCAGCCGCGGAATGAGGATGATGACGGTGTTTACCATTATACCCGATGCGCTGCTTATAGCATTCGGAACGCAGTTCTTCAGGCTGTGGATGCCGGGACAGAATGCACAGCAGTTATGCGTGCTTGCGGTTATGTGTGTGATTAATACGGTTGTGTCAGGACCTATACAGCCGCTATATCAGGTATTTACAATAACCAATAAGGTAAGGCAGAATGCTGTGGCAATGATAATATACGGAATTATATCATTCCTGCTTACACTTGCCGTCCTCGAAGTAACAGACCTCGGAATATATGCGATTGTGGGGGTAAGTACGGTATGTTCGCTGCTTGTTAATTTTATATTTACGATTCCGTTCTCAGCCAGATATCTGGAATTAAGGTGGAATATATTTTTTAAGGATGTATTCAAAAGTATTCTGCTGACTGTAATACTTGTTGCTGTTAACGCATTTGTAAGTCATATGATTCTGTGCGATACGTGGGTAAAGCTTATATTGACCGGCGGGGTATGCGCAGTTATTGACTTTATAATAAATATATATATCCTGCTCGAAAAGACAGAACGGGTAAGGCTTATAAATATGATGCTAAGAAGAAAATCATAATAATAAAAGATATAAAGAAAAGGAGATTATGTATGAAAAAGTATGACATTTTACTTGTGGGAGGCGGACTTTACAACGGGGTTATCGCATATTATGCAGCAAAGGCAGGAAAAAAGTGCCTTGTAGTTGAGAAGAGGGAGCACCTTGGCGGCAATATCTACTGTGAGGATATGGAGGGCATACATGTACATAAGTACGGCGCACACATTTTCCATACAAGCAATAAGGAAGTATGGGATTTTGTAAATGCGCTCGTTGAATTTAACAGATATACTAACAGCCCGGTTGCCAATTATAAAGGCGAGATGTATAACATGCCGTTCAATATGAACACATTCAATAAGATGTGGGGAGTAAGAACCCCGGCAGAGGCTAAGGCCAGGATAGATGAGCAGAAGAGTGCGATTACAGGCGAACCGCAGAATCTTGAGGAGCAGGCAATAAGCCTTGTGGGAAAGGATATCTACGAGAAGCTTGTAAAGGGCTATACAGAGAAGCAGTGGGGAAGAGACTGTAAGGAACTTCCTGCATTTATCATTAAGAGGCTTCCGGTAAGATACACATATGATAACAACTATTTTAATGACAGATATCAGGGTATTCCGATAGGCGGTTACAATGAGCTTACGGACAGGCTGTATGCTGATTGTGACGTGGAGCTTGGCAAAGATTATCTTGCAGATAAGGAATATTATGACGGACTTGCAGACCTGGTAGTGTATACAGGTACTATTGATGAGTACTACGGATATAAATTTGGCAAGCTTGAGTACAGGAGCCTTAAGTTTGAGACAGAAGTGCTTGACGAGGAGAATCATCAGGGTGTTGCAGTTGTCAATTATACAGACAGAGAGACTCCGTATACAAGAATTATCGAGCATAAGCATTTTGAATACGGAACGCAGCCCAAGACTGTAATTACAAAAGAGTATCCTGTGACATGGACAGAAGGCATGGAGCCGTATTACCCTGTCAACAATGAAAGTAATCAGGAGCTTTACAAAAAGTATGCAGAGCTTGCAAAGGCTGAGAGCAGGGTAGTATTCGGCGGAAGACTTGGAGAGTACAAATACTACGATATGGACAAGGTTATTGAGTCAGCGATGAATAAGGCAGGAGAGCTTGGCTTAAGATAGTGACTGTGGATTGGAGAGTAGTTATGAAGGTTCTGTATCTGAACAACATATATCAGGGCGGCGGTGCAGAGAAGGTTACAAGGCAGCTGTATTACGGAATGAAAAATATCGGCGTGGAGTCATATCTTCTTACGGGATATGATGACGGTATTGAGGCTGCAGCCGGAGACAGTAACATAGAGGTTCTGTACAGCGGCGGATACGCCAAAAAATGTGCTGTACTCAGAGGCTGCCTTCATAACAACGCACTCACGGTTAACAAAAGGTTAAGAAAAAAGCTTTGCACACTGATTGAAGAGAATGCTATAGATGTACTTCATATCAACAATGCCCATGGCAACTATATTGGAATCGAGGATATAGCATATCTGTCAGAGTATGTTAAAGTTGTATGGACACTTCATGATATGTGGGCTGTAACGGGGCATTGCGCACATGCATTTGACTGTACCGGATGGAAGACAATGGAATGCGGCAGATGTCAAAATAAGCGTACATATCCGGCATTTTATTATAATAATCTTGAAGCAATCCATAAGAAGAAAAAGGAATGCTTTAGCGGACATGGTATAACCTTTATAACACCGTCGGACTGGCTTGCCGGAATATGCAGGCAGTCATATCTTAAAGATGAGAGTATCATCACGATAAACAATGGTGTGGATATGTCGGAGTTTGGCATATGTGATAGGCAGGAGTTAAGGAAACAATATAAAATACCTGATAATAAGAAGGTAATTCTGTTTGCGGCAGCAAATCTTAATAATGAATACAAGGGTTTTTCCTATCTGGAGCAGGCACTTGACAGACTTGATAACAAGAGCGATTATTATCTGCTTGTGATAGGGCAGGGACTTGGGGATAGTGTCATATCACAGGAGTTCGGAATAAAGGAATTCGGTTATGTGAGTACAACTGCGATGATGAATGAGATATATGCAATGGCTGATGTATTTATAATACCGAGTGTTGCGGAGAATTTTCCGTGTGTAGCGCTTGAGGCGCTTGCATCGGGGACGCCGGTCATCGGTTCAGATGCAGGAGGGATACCTGAGATTGTAAGCAAAGATGTAGGCTGGATATTTCCAAGCAGGGACAGTGCTGCGCTGGCGCAGACTATCAGCAGTGCATTCAGTGATACTAAGCAGCTTAACATGATGCGCCCGGCATGCAGACGCAGGGCAGAGGAACTGTATACGCTTGATGGAATGCTTGAAAAGTATAAATGCCTGTATGAAGAGCTGTGCAGGAACAATACATAGAAAATATATGAGGGTACAAAGTATTATCGGAGGATTGACATGGAACTGCATGGATGGGTTAAAAAGGCTGTAGATACATTTATGGATGGAGAATATCATATCGTATACAGGAATGCCGGGAGCAGTCATGTAAAGCAGTTACGCCCTACATATTCCGAATGGTACGCTGATCCGCTGTTATATACGGAGAACGGGAAGAGCTGTGTATTCATGGAAGTGTATGACAGATTTGCGGACAAAGGGTATATAGGCGTGTCCGAATTTGACGGTAACGGCGTGCTTCAAAGACCTAAGAAGGTTATTGAGGAGCCATTCCACATGTCATTTCCGCTTACTTTCAGATATGATAACAGTGTATATATGATTCCTGAGACAATTGGCGGAGGTGCACTGCGTATATATGCGAAAGGCGGCAGCATATATGAATGGCAGCAGATACGAGCGATAGAAGAGATAACAGGCTGTGTGGATTCTGTGGTATATATAAGGGAAGGCAGCAGAGATATTAATATATTTACATGTGAGGAAAACCCGGACAATAAGCTTATGACGGGCTTAAGGTGGTACATATTAAGAGGCGGCATTGACGGAGAGTGTGTGGATAACAGCGGAATGCTTCCGGACGAATGCCGTGAATATGGATACGGAGTGCGTAACGGGGGGCCGGTACTTGAAAAAGACGGCTCATTATACCGGATAATACAAAAAAGCACGGAACGCATATATGGCGAGAGTATAGAAATACGGAGATTTGCTATAGATTCTGCCGGAAGATATTCGGAGCAGAAGGTAAGAGAGCTGTCGCTTGATGATTTTGACGTATCGACACTGCCACTTACAACTCACAGGGTTGGCATACATACATATGGCTGTGAGAATGGAATTGAGATAACGGATATGTTTGTTGCAAGGGCATCGCTTCGCAATATGATAAGAAAACAGACAAAAAAGCGTATGTGAGCCACGATATGAGAAGTCCGGATATGTAAGACCCTGAGAGGGAGAAATGGAGCTTGGATATGGATAATGATAATTTTGTGCTGACAACACCTGTGGTATTTATTACATTTAACAGGCTGGATACCGTGCAGGAAGTATTTGAACAGATAAAAAAGGCAGCGCCGCGCAAGCTTTATCTCATATCAGACGGCGCAAGGCAGAACAGGCAGGGCGAAGCTAAGAAGGTTGCAGAGGTCAGAGGTTATATTGAGGCAGGGATAGACTGGGACTGCGAGATTCACAGAATATATGCTGACAGTAATATGGGCTGCCGCGGAAGAATTGCGAGCGGTCTTGATGAAGTGTTTGAACATGAAGATACGGCTATTATTATTGAGGATGACATTAAGCCGCATGATACATTTTTCAGATACTGCCAGACTATGCTTGAGTGGTATAAGGATGATGAGAGAATAGGAATGATAACGGGATGTAATCTGTGCCCTGATTATGATTGCGGCAGGGATTACATTTTTTCAAAAATTACGGAGATATGGGGATGGGCTACCTGGCGCCGTGTATGGAAGAATTACAGGATAAATATTACGGATGAAGAAATGAAGGAGCTTGCAGACACACGGTATCTGCGCAATTACTGGGGCAGATGGTACGGTGACACTATTATGAAGGGACTTATTGATGTAAAGCTTGAAAGATGCAGCGCATGGAGTTACAGTCTTTCGTATCTTATTGCAATGAATAACCAGCTTGTGATAGTGCCGGGACATAACCTTATTACCAATATCGGATTTGAACGCGAGGATGCAACTAATACGGCGGGAAAGAGCAGATATGTATTCCCTGAGGGAGAGCTTGAGTTTCCTGTTGCCAGAAGAAGCGGCTGCAGTGTTGACTATGAGTATGACAAGCGGTATGTAGATGCTTATCACAAAGAGAATCCGGTTCAGTTTGTGTATTCATTTGTTGTGAGCCATTATCTTGACTGGAAGAAGGACAGGCAGAGGAGGAAGAAAGGAGGAAGAAGGGGTGTCAGAAGTAAAGATATCGGTCATAGTTCCGGTATATAATACGGAGGAATATCTGCCAAGATGCCTTGACAGTATAATCGGCCAGACATTTGATAAGATTGAGGTAATCGTTGTTGACGACGGGTCTACAGATAACAGCTATTCGGTGTGCAGGGAGTATGCCGGACGTGACACAAGAATCCGCCTGTTTCATAAGGAAAATGGCGGTGCAAGTTCGGCACGTAATCTTGCCCTTGATAAAGTGCAGGGAGAGTATATAGTATTTGTGGACAGCGATGATTATATTCTTAAAGATGCATTGCAGACAGCGTATGATGTAATTACTGCCAACGGCGCACAGATGGCTGTGTATGGAATAGATTATGCATATGGTCTTAAGCCGGATTCGGTGAGGGCAGAGGACGCCCTGCAGGAGAATGATGGCAGCGGACAGCAGGCATTTATTGCCGGACACACGGATGCTGCCAGGACTGTAAGCTGTGATAATTACAGACTTATGCGCAATTACCTGTCAGATAGGGAATTTTATATAGGGACTATTATCTGGAATAAGATATATGCTGCGTCTCTCTGGGAGAACAGACGTGAAAAGGAAGGCATAATGAATGAGGATGCCGATATAATGTACCGGATAATCGGGGATGTGGATAATGCAGTGTGTATAAAGAGGCCGCTGTATATCCAGTGTGTACGTGAAGGAAGCGTCACAAACAGAAGGTTTCACGCAGGAAGGATGAATCGTCTTAATATAGCTTCCGACACCAAAAAATACATTAAACAAAATTATGACGACAGCATGTATGGCTATGCGGTTATAGAAGCCGGCAACGTCTGTAAGGATATGCTCAAGGAGCTTATAGCTGCCGGAGCTGACAGATGTGACGGGGATGACGGCGAAGCGATGCGCGAATGCTATAACAGGCTGCTTGAGTACTACAAAAACAATAATTTCGAGATGCGAAAATACAGATTCAGGGATTACAAAAAGTATCTTAGAATAATTGCATGCTATGTTATGCGAAAGCATGAATGGTTTACAAAATATCTGTAAATGAAAGGCGGAGCAGCAGATGCCGTTAGTATTGAGCTTCATATGTAATGCAGTATTGTATGCGGCAATTGCATATGAGTACGTTAAGACTTGTAAAAAAGGAAAGAACACGTATTATAATATAGTTCTTGGTGTCATGGTTATTCTGCTTATGACCTTTTATGTATACAGCATACACGTAAGAAGAATGGTATACACATGGGATTTTGCCAACTATTACAGGATACAGCTAAGATACAGAGCTTATTTTGATGGGACGGTTATTAGCGGAATCAAATCGACAGCCGCGTCATTGCTGCTGGATGATTACAACTGCTTTATAAGCATTTTCTGTGAAATGTATTGCAGGCTGTTTAATATAAAATCAGTTAACGGATATATAATGTCATATTTTGTGGCATGTATGATTCCGGTCATTGCAGCATTTTCGATTATGATAAGAAGCTTTATGAACAGATTCTGTAACAAAACGGCGGTGCGAAAGCGTGCATTCTATGCGATAATTATGGCGGCGTTTGTGTCTATGCCGCTTGTCAATTATTCGGCACTGCTCGGGCAGCCTGATATATTTGGGCTTGTATTTATAATGCTTCTTATAAATGAGGCTTTGTCATATAACTTTTCTTCATTGGATATTAAGCGGTGTATTGTAATATTCGGATGTACAATTGCGCTTATGCTTACAAGAAGATGGTATATGTACTGGGTTGTCAGCTTTTTTGTAATATGGTTTGTGACACTTGCATTTGTAAGCGATGACAGAAAAAAGGCTTTAAAAAATATGGCCGCATTTGCCGCAATTAGTCTTGTTGCCGGCGGCACGGCCTTATTCGCGCTGTTCAGAAGAATACTTACTTATAATTACGGAGACAGATATTCTTTCTATAATTTTGGAGGAATCAGATATGAGATAAGTAACCAGATTAGTTATCTTGGCATTGTCCTGACATTTTTGCTTGGCGCCGCCGTGATTGCCGGTCTTGCCGTGCACAGGCTGCGTGCCGTAACGGCAGGCGCGGTTCTGTCTGTGGCAATGTGCATGCTTATGATAACAAGAGTGCAGAATTCGGCAGAGCATCAGAGTCTGATATATGTAACATCATATATGATCCTTATTATGGTTCTGCTGTGTTCGTGTATGAATGCAGATATGTATACGGCAGGACGAAAGGGTATGCTTCTAAG
>CAMBEF010000087.1 GCA_945865495.1 uncultured Bacteroides sp.
GCTTCCGGTCTCACAGGAACATCCGTGTAATCAGCTGTTGTATTACCTCTTGCAAGAAGAAGTCCTTTGAGCTCACCAATATCATTATTATTGATTGCTGTTATCTCTTCAAAGTCATTAAAAACAGCTCTGTTATTGAATGCTTCCCATACAGGTCTTAACAGCCCTGTTCCATCTATATCTTCCGTTCCCATCTTATTAACGCCAAAAGATGTAACGAACGAAAATCCTTCAAGTGTAACAAGAAGTGTCTTATTGTCGGTCTCCTGATATGTTACCTTGGCATATGCACTAAGTTCATCAAGTGCCTTATCCCTCTGGTCACGAAGATCATTAGCACGCTCACCCGAAAGTTCAACCTGTGTTATCTTCTTATTAAGTGAACTTATCGTCTCTCCAAGCTCGTTAATTCTGTCAACTGTATTAGAAACCTTCGTATTAAGCGTTGTCTGATAATCCTTCAGACCCTTATATATAGAGTTTGCACGATCGATAAATGTTGTTGACATCTGAATAAGTGCGCTTCTCTTAATCGTACTCTCCGGTTCGTAACTGAGTTCATTGATGGCATTCTTAAGATCCTTAAGTGAATCCTCAAATGTCACCCCGTTAAGCTCTCCAAACAGGCTTTCAATCTCAACAACTGCGTCATACTGTGTTGAATAATATCCCAGTCGTCCATTCTCCTGTCTGTAAGCTGCATCTATAAGATCATCTCTTACTCGTCTTATTGCAAGTGTATCAACACCTACTCCATAAGACTTGTCCTGTGTTGTTGTCTGTCCTATCTTAAAATACTCTGCTGACGATAACGCAACCTGCTGTCGTGTATATCCCTTGACATTGACATTAGCAAGGTTATGTGCTGTCGTGTTCAGAGCCGTCTGTGCGGAACGAAGGCCTGAGCTGCCAACATACAATCCCGTCATTCCATTAGCCATTGTGTTGTCCCCTTTCCGGTCTCATCTCTTACTGCTTCGCGTCAAATGTTCCTTCGCTAACAGACTGTCCAACTCCATACGCGTCCTTGCCATAGTTGGCCGTAACAGGTGCCATCTTAGCACTCTTGGCGATGTTAATCTCAAACTCAAGCATGTCAAGCGACTGCTGTAGCAATACCCTGTTATTATCATTAAGCATTATCAACTGATCCATCGTTGTCTTCAGGCTGTCATGTACTCTGATGAGTTCCTGCTGGAACTGCGGCTGTTTCTCCATCATGCGGATAAGCCTGTCAATCTTCATCTCATCAAGTGGGACATTAAGAACATTGGCAATATCTTCCACATGTTCTTCTCTCGCTGACTCAAGAGCATCCAGCTTCTCTATTATCTGCTGTTCTCTTCCGACAATAATCTGGAGCTCGTCAATATCATTCCTGATAATTGCATCGGTCTTCTCCTTTGCAATATCAAGAAGGCTCTTATATTCTATATCTTCTTTTCCTAATACATCAATAAGATTCTCAATCAGACTTGCCACTTCAATCCACCTGTCCCAAATATTCTACCTGAATCCGCTTATCAGAATACTATAGTCTCCATATTACCAAGTATCTTGTCCGCGATTGCCTCTGCACTGACATTATATGTTCCTGCTGCCAGTCTTGCCCTAATATCGGCAACCTTATCCATTCTGACATCTGAGGCATCAGCGACTGCTTTCTTTGCTACCGAATAACTCTTAGCTGAATCTGAAATCTCATACTTATATTCATTATCGGCCTGCTTTCCGGTTGCTTTGCTCTTGTATTCAGCCTTTGTCTGGTATACCTGACTCACTGCATTATAAGCATCTATACGCATAAGCATATCACCTCCATTAATATTCCTGTCAAATGTATCGGACACATTTTCAAAAAACTTAACAGCAATTTGAACATTTTCAAATCATTTTAAAAAAAGCATGCCAAAGCGTACATTCATATACCCTCTGCCATGCTCTTACATTCCGCAATATTCACATCTACTCAAAGAAACGCATCTTTGCATTACTGTCAGTCTTTCTCTGTGGTTTCGCAGGTTCCGGCTGTGCATATGCCTGTGAAAAGCCGTTTGCCATATCAGCACGGCACTTATCGCAGAAGCGGCCTGACTTAATCATGGTACCGCATCCCTCACACGGAATTCCGATAGGTGAATCATCCGCAAACGCAAGCCTGTCTTCACGTACCCATCTCTGAATCTGCTCAGGTGTTACATCACACTCTTCCGAAATCATTGTCATCGTAGCACCCGGATTCTCCTCTATATATTCCTTAACCTTGGCAAACTTATCTTCCATCTTCTGGACACATCTCGGACAAAGTCCTCTGTAAGGTCCTCCTATATAATTATAAAGCGATCCACACATTCTGCAATTACGTACATCCATGACTATCTCCTCCATTCCCTTATTATAGCACATCAACATTATAGTGCACAAAACCGGCCTCAGCCTATACCTCAGAACCCTCTCCCTATGCAAAGCACAACACTGTACACCTCATGTACTCCGCCTTCATGAAGTGCTTTTGCACATGCATCCATAGTGGCTCCTGTTGTATATATGTCATCCAGTATAATTACTTTTTTATATCTTACTACATTTTCCGTAATAATAAAAGCATTTTCAAGATTTTTAAATCTTTGTTTGTCATCCAGCTCTTTCTGTGGTACGGTACTCCTGTCTCTGATAAGCACAGTGTCATCCGAAGGTATTCCAAGCCGTTTTCCCAATGCGTCCGCAACAAGCTTCGCCTGATTGAAGCCTCTGTCAGCAAGTCTCTTTGAATGAAGCGGCACCGGAAGTATTGCCTGTGCTCCCCATCGCTTTATATGTTCTGCATATCTCGATGCAATCTCCTGTGCATATATATCCGCAAAGCATCTGCAATTCTGATACTTAAATCTGTATATTGACTGCTTTATTCCATCAGTATATCCCCATACCGCTATTCCCTTCGTATACGAATGATGGTGTGTCAGGCAGTCGTAACAGTACTCCTTCTCCCCGTCCGACATCTGTTTTCCACACTTAAGGCAGCGCGGATTGTGGATATATTTCAACTTTTCTCTACACATTGTGCATATTCCCGGCTGGTCTGCCACAACATCTGAACAGACCGGACAGACGTCAGGATACAGAAATTTTACAAACCTCTTAAGTAGTATTCCCCTATGCAATCAATCCCCCCTAACCTCTTTTATCCGCACATCAAGTGACGAATATCTCTTCTGCTCATTGCCATTGGCAATCATCTCCCTGAAACAGTCCTCACGTCCTATAAGACAGACACATTTTCTCGCCCTCGTAACCGCCGTGTACAAAAGATTACGTGTCATAAGCATTCGTGGCCCCGGAAACATCGGTATTATAACTGCCGGGTACTCGCTTCCCTGTGATTTGTGTACGGTTATCGCATACGCAAGCTCCAGTTCCTCAAGCTGCTTGTATCCGTATTTTACATACCGGTCATCATCAAATCTTACAACAACTTCTTCCGTATACGGTCTTATTTCCTCTATAATTCCCGTATCACCATTGAATACTCCCATGCCGGTTTCATTTACAATGCCATATCTGCTGCGTCTCTCCCACTCAATCTGGTAGTTATTGCGTATCTGCATTACCTTATCGCCGACACGGAACGTAGCCTGCCCGAATTCCTTTTCAAGCTTTGACGCTTCAGGCGGATTAAGATATGTCTGGAGTGTCTGATTAAGTTTTTCCACTCCCACAACGCCCTTGCGCATAGGCGTCATAACCTGAATCTCTGACACATCAGCATCAACATAACGAGGCAGCTTGTCACGCACAACCGTGCAGAGTGCCGCTATTATTGCCTCCGGCGTATCTCTGTGTATAAAAAGAAAATCCTTGCTGTATTTGTTGAGTGCAACCTCTTCACCACGGTTAATGGCATGCGCATTAGTTATAATCTCACTCTCGTCCGACTGCCTGAATATCCTTGTAAGCTTAACAACATTAAAGCACTCGGAATTAATCATATCCCTGAGCACATTGCCGGGACCGACAGACGGAAGCTGGTCAACATCACCAACAAGTATAAGTCTCGTACCATCAACAACAGCCGCAAGGAGGGCATTAATGAGATTAATATCAACCATGGACATCTCATCCACAATTATAACGTCCGTCTCAAGCGGGTTCATCTCATTTCTCTCAAAATGTGAGCCTGCGCCTGAATGCTCATCATCCATGCCACCATTAACTTCCAGAAGCCTGTGTACAGTCTGTGCTTCATAGCCGGTCGTCTCAGACATTCTCTTAGCCGCTCTTCCCGTTGGTGCAGCAAGACGTATATCCATGCCTTCCATCTCAAAATACCTTATAATTGTATTGATGATCGTAGTCTTGCCTGTACCCGGTCCGCCAGTTATAATCATCAGTCCGTTGCGTATTGCTCCTATAACGGCCTCTCTTTGCATATCGTCAAGAGTAATTCCTTCACTTTTTTCGATGGATTCAAGCGCCTGTTTTACGGCAACATCATCAATTCCGTATTCAATATCAAGCTGCACAAGCTTCGCTGCCGCTTTCAGCTCCATATAGTAATATGAAGACGCATATATATTATTATTTTTGATTACAACCTTCTTCTCGAGTGCGAGGTCAGTAACATAATGGGAAATATCATCGATATCAACAAGAAGAAGCGCCTTGGCAGCTTCCACAAGATCTTCCATTGGGAGAAATGTATGCCCTGCCGCAGTTGCATTAAGAAGCACGTAAAGTATTCCGCTTCTTATTCTGTAGTCCGAATCCGATCTGATTCCCACACGCTGTGCAATATCGTCAGCCATCTTAAATCCTATTCCGCCGATATCATCTGCCAGCCTGTATGGGTTCTCCTGAATGATCGCATATATTCCTTCGCCATACTTTTCGTATATCTTAGAAGACATATTCATCGATATTCCGTACTTCTGCAGGAACATCATCGCATTCCGCATATCCTTGCGTCCTATAAGCTGGTCGGCTATATCCATAGCCTTTTTCATGCTTATTCCCTTAATCTCCGCAAGTCTCTCCGGTTCTTCCTCAATAATTCTGAATGTATCCGCGCCAAAATAATTAACGATATTCTGTGCCGTCTTCTCGCCTATTCCTCTGATTGCGCCAGAGCCAAGATACTTCAGGACCGCCTTTTCATCTTCAGGGGTCTTGAGAGCATATGAAGTTATTTTGAATTGTTTCCAGTACACCGGGTGCTTGACATAACTCCCCTGTGCCACTATATATTCACCCTCATTCAGATAACTGAAGGTGCCTATGCAGGTCACCTCCCGGTCCTTGAACATTGTGTTAAACACCGTATATCCGTTATCCTCATTGCGGTATATTATATGTTCCACAAAACCTTCTATCTCATGTACAGAATCCCCGAACACTTCAGAAGTCTGTGAATCATCAATTATATTGCCATATTCATCCATAAAAATTATATCTACTCCGGAAGTTCTGACGAGCCATATGTACGCTTCATCTGCTCATAGAGTGTCTGTGCTATTCCAAGCCCTTTTCCGCCATTAGACTCTGAAGCATACTCTGCATATTTGCTCATCATCTCTTCCTTGTAATAATCTGTCATAGAACTCATAGATGAGCTTTCATCCTCATCTTCATCCTTCGGTACCATCTTCTCCATAGACTTGAACATCTGCTCAATAAAATAACTTTCAAAGTCCTTGCACACCTGCATGAGCTCGTCATCGGACGCATTAGACAAATCACTGCTGCCAAGTGTCTTCTCAAGCTCAGATGTTGAAGATGATGTGTTAGATACAGAATCCATATAATACGAACCGATTCCATTAGTAATCAGATCACTCATTCCATTCTCCATTCCTGCCGTTCTTCAGGACATCCCCGATTGTCCGTCAATTCCTGTAATTGTGCCCGGCTTAATTATGATCTGTATAACTGGTTAGCCTGCTGAAGCATCTCATCCGAAGCATTAATAGCCTTGGAATTGAGCTCGTAAGCTCTCTGTGCAGTTATAAGATTAACCATCTCAGTTGCAACATTAACATTAGAGCCTTCCAGGTATCCCTGCTTAAGCTGGCTCTTCTTTGTTACCTGATCAACCGCTTCGTTAAGTGCAACGCCTGATGCATCAGTTACTGCAAGAAGTCCGCCTGAAGTCTTATCAAGTCCTGACGGATTAGTGAACTGATAGAGTCCGAACTGTATTCCTATCGCCGCAGGATTGCCCGTATCGTCCGGATACATAAACTGTCCGTCAGCATCAACAGTAATCTTATTAGCTTCCATATTGTTAAATGTAATAGGTGCCCCCTCTGAATTCAGCACCGCATTGCCATCTGATGTACAAAGCATCATACTTCCGTCCTGAAGCGGTGATATGAAGAAATTACCGTTACGTGTATAGTATGTATTACCGTCATCACCCATAACACCGAAGAAACCATCACCATTAATTGCAAATGAAAATGTATTATCACTGTCAAGGAACTGTCCCTGTGTATAATGTGATGTTATAGAAGAATTCCTTGTACCAAGTCCCACCTGTG
Organism: uncultured Bacteroides sp.; assembly: GCA_945865495.1. Lineage (GTDB taxonomy): Bacteria > Bacillota > Clostridia > Lachnospirales > Lachnospiraceae > Bacteroides_F. Next base: position 6,537 of record CAMBEF010000087.1, read on the forward strand.
CATTAACCGGCTTGTTCTCGCCGTTGGCAGTTGTTGTCTTAGTCTGGAGAGTCTGATAAAGCAGAGTCTTGAACTCAGCTGATTCTGTCTTATATCCCGTTGTATTAACATTAGCAAGGTTGTTCGCTATAGTATCTACATTAGTCTGCTGTGCTGTCATTCCGGAAGCAGCAGTCCATAATGAACGCATCATAATAAGCCTCATTTCTGCGCTGGTAATTATTATAGATTAACAGGAGCCTGTCAGCGCCCGCTCCCTTATACATTATCTTTTATACGTTATCACTTATCAGCTGATTATAGCTGTCCTAACGTAACCGCCTTTTTAAGCGTATCGTCTGCCGCATTCATCGCCTTCTGGTTAGCTTCAAATGCTCTTGATATTGTAATCATCTCGACCATCTCTGATACGACATTGACATTGGACTGCTCAAGATATCCCTGATATACCTGTCCCGTTGCATCCTTCGTTGTTGCGGTATCGAGCGCTCTGTAGAGATTCTCGCCATACTGCTCAAGATAGTTATAATCCTCAAAATCAGTAATTGCGAGCTTGTCTACCTGCACACCGTCAGCAGTGATGGTGCCGTCTCTGTCTATTGCAATCTTGGCGGCATCCGTAGGAAGCTGTATAGGTCCGCCCTCTCCAAGGACAAAATCACCATCCTTAGTAACAAGATATCCGTCCTTAGTCATTGAAAAATTGCCGTCACGCGTGTACATCGTTGATGTCTCGCCTGCTTTATTCGTAAATGAGATTGAGAAAAAACCATCCCCTGAGAGTGCAAGATCAAAATTCTCTCCTGTCTCGCGGAATGACCCCTGCGAGTAATCATGATATGACTCGCCGATCTTAACCCCAAGATTAAGGTCACCGATATACTGATTCGCGGTACCTACGCTTGCATCCTTAACCTTATAAGCCATTACTTCATCAAATGACTGTGATGTAAGACCTTCCTTCTTATATGCAGTTGTCGCAGCATTGGCAAGGTTGTTAGATACAACATCAAGTCTGTTCTGCTGGTTTACCAGGCCTGTATAGGCTGTGTATAAGCCTTTAACCATTAAAATACCTCCATCGGCCCAAAGCCGTATGCATCCATGCTGTTAATTCTCGTCCCTGTATCCGCTTAAGAACTCTATGAACTTACCTGTTCCGATTGCAACAGCTGTCATAGGATCCTCTGCCGTCATAGTATTAATACCTGTCTTAGCCTCGATAAGCTCGGCAAGTCCCTGTAGAAGGCTTCCGCCTCCCGTAAGAACAATGCCTCTGTCAGCTATATCAGATGCAAGTTCAGGCGGGGTCTTCTCAAGCACGCTGTGAACCGCTTCAACAATCTGTGAAGTAGCCTCTCTGAGTGCTTCCTCTGTCTCTTCTGATGTAACCTCTACAGTCTTAGGAAGACCTGTTACAAGATTACGTCCTCTTACGTTCATCTTGGCTACTTCTGCTCTCGGATAAGCCGAGCCAATCTTTATCTTAATATCCTCAGCGGTTCTCTCACCGATAAGGAGATTATGCTTCTTACGCATATAACGTACAAGTGCCTCATCAAAATCATCACCTGCAATCTTGATTGATGTACTTACTACTGTTCCTCCAAGTGATATAACAGCGATATCTGTTGTACCGCCGCCGATATCAACGATCATATTACCGCATGGTCTTGATATATCAATACCTGCACCGATTGCTGCTGCTATAGGCTCCTCGATAATAGCAACTTCTCTTGCTCCTGCCTGAAGTGTTGCATCCTCAACGGCCTTCTTCTCAACCTCTGTTACACCACTAGGTACACATACACTGATTCTAGGTTTCTTAAGCATCCTCTTGCCGATTGCCTTCTGAATGAAATACTTAAGCATCTTCTCTGTTACCGTATAATCAGAGATAACACCCTGACGGAGCGGTCTTACCGCAACAATATTGCCCGGTGTACGTCCAAGCATAAGTCTCGCTTCTTCACCGATTGCCTTTATCTTATTAGTATCCCTGTCAAATGCAACTACTGAAGGTTCCTTGAGCACAACGCCCTTACCTCTTATATAAACCAAAATACTCGCTGTTCCAAGGTCGATTCCGATATCTGTTGTCAACATTGAAAATTACCTTTTTAACCTTTCTTGAATAAGTCTGTTTGTGTCCATCTATGTTCGATGCGAATGCCATAATACACATACGCATACTATTTGACATTATTATCTTACATTATATACAAAATGCCGCGAATTTAAAAGGGGAAATTTAAAAAAGCTCAAAAAAAATTCAGGCTGCTGCATTCTCTCAATCTGAGTATGCAATAGCCTGAATCGTCAGTCATTATAAAGTTAAATCATTTACAGATACTTCTTAAGTGCATCAACCTTATCAAGTGCCTCCCAAGGAAGATTAAGGTCATTACGTCCGAAGTGTCCGTAAGCAGCTGTCTGCTTATAAATCGGTCTTCTTAAGTCAAGCATCTTGATGATTCCTGCAGGTCTTAAATCAAAGTTCTCGCGGATAATCTCAACAATCTTATCCTCATGAAGCCTTCCTGTACCAAATGTATCAACCATGATTGATGTAGGATGGGCTACACCGATTGCATATGAAAGCTGGATCTCACACTTGTCAGCAATTCCTGCTGCAACAAGATTCTTTGCAACATAACGTGCTGCATAAGCTGCTGAACGGTCAACCTTTGTG
>CAMBEF010000088.1 GCA_945865495.1 uncultured Bacteroides sp.
AAAATCATTAATATTCTCTTCTATTCCGTTAGTATAGTAGAATTCTCCAAGTCCGTTAAAATACAACGACTTCCACCATGCTATCTGGTCTTCTCCAAGCGAAGCATTCTTTATTATTACCTTTGGAGGGCATGCTATCTTCCAATAGCTTACAAGCTCCACCATTCCAAGCGAGAATATAAGCCTTGCAAATGTCTCATCCCTGGAATAATCGCACTGCCTGTCCCTTGCAGGGAATCTCCACTGTGGCGCAAACTGTGCCAGATTGTCTATAGCAAAGTGATAAGTAATCTCCACTTCCTTATCATTCTGTTTCACGTCATATCCTTCATAAGTAAATGTCGGATACTTGGCTCTTAATTCTTTATATGAACTCATGTTAAGAATCCTTTCCTTCCATATATTCTATCTACTATATGTTATCTATCCTATAATATGAAAAGAGCCGTCCGGATATGTCCAGACGGACTCTGCATAATGTCCAGCTGTTATTAATTACTTTGATATCATAAGACTTACCATGAATTCGTAGTCATCGATATCCTTTGTCATTGCAAGTGCTTCGTCAATGTCATAGTCTACAAACTGTCCGTTCTTATATGCAACAACGCGGTTACTCTTGCCTTCACACAGAAGATCAACTGCCTTGGCACCCATCACTGATGCATACACTCTGTCCTTACATGTAGGACTTCCGCCTCGCTGCATGTAGCCTAAGATTGTTGCTCTTGTCTCAATTCCGGTAGCAGCCTCTATTCTTCTTGCCATTCCCGTAGAATGTCCAATGCCCTCGGCGTTAATGATAAGATGATGCTTCTTGCCCTTCTTACGTCCCTCTATAATGTGGTTAATAAGCTCCTGCTCATCATTATTATATCTCTCAGGAAGAAGAATATCCTCAGCGCCATTGGCAATACCGCACCACAATGCTATATATCCTGCATTACGGCCCATAACCTCTATAATACTGCAGCGCTCATGGGATGTCGAGGTATCTCTTACCTTATCAATAGCCTCCATTGCAGTATTGACCGCTGTATCAAATCCGATTGTATAATCTGTACATGCAATATCAAGGTCAATCGTTCCCGGAAGACCGATTGTGTTGATTCCCTGCGCAGCAAGCTTCTGGGCGCCTCTGAAGGAACCGTCACCACCTATTACCACTATTCCGTCAATGCCATGTCTGCGGCATGTATCGGCAGCTTTTTCCTGACCTTCCTGTGTCATGAATTCCATGCTTCGTGCAGTATAAAGAATAGTACCGCCGCGCTGGATTATATCTGACACACTGTGTCTGTCCATATCTATTATCTCATCACTTATAAGTCCGTTATATCCCTTAAGAATGCCTTTGACCTTAAGGCCCTTGGCCAAGGCCGTTCTAACTACTGCACGTATAGCAGGATTCATACCGGGTGCATCACCACCACTTGTCAAAACACCTATTGTCTTAATCTCTTTTGCCATATTAATCTCCATTTCTGCCTGTCTTTTACAGACATCCAAGCTTATGCACATCTTATCATAATTTATTTAATTTTAATCCAATAATATAACATTTTCAATGGCTTTTTAGAAATTTACCGTACGTTTGCACAAGCCTGCATTAAAGCAGACAGTATATCCGCTCTGACGCAGGCTTCAATGTGGGCTATAAAGAGCCGGGCTATAACGTAACCTTAACATTATCCTCTCCGAATTCAGCCATAAGCGCTTTCTTCAGTTCATCGTCTATGCAGACATTACAGCTCATCGGCAGCTTTTTCATCTGTTTTTCCTTACGGCAGTATACAACTATTCCGTCATGGCCGTCCGATGTTCTTATTATATCATACAGCCTCTGTTCCTTCTGCCTGAACTGCTCCATATCCTCGAACTGTATCCAGCATTTTCTCGGTACCTCATCAAACGTGATGACCCTGTTCAGAATAACTCTGCCCTTTGCATCTGCTTCAAGTGAGACCCTTCCGCTGATAAATACCTTTTCATCAACCTCAAGCTTTGCACGGTTGTCATTGTAGCTTCGTGGAAATACAATAACCTCGACAGTTCCGTACATATCCTCAACGGTAACAAACGCCATAAGCTGGTTAGTCTTGGTTGACTTCACTGTCTTATCAGTGATAATTCCACCGATTGTAACCTCATCGCCATCTCTTAATGCACCTTTATCCCTGTCGCCCTCATCAGAAGGTGAACCTACATCAACATAGTCAGGGACGTAGTCCTTAACGCCGCCGGGAGTATTCATATACTCTGACATGTCTACCCTGAGCACATTTTGTGTACGTTCTGCCATCTGCGGCTGCTGTGCATCTTCATCTTCAGGTTCAAAATCAGATGTCCTCGCCGTTGTGTATTTGTTCCACATATCAATATATTCATCAAGAGGATGTCCGCTTACATATATTCCAAGAACCTCCTTTTCAAATGCAAGAAGCTCTTTCTTACCGTATTCCGGGACATCCGGCATCTTTATCTCAAACTCCGCCTTAGTCTCTTCATCAACAAAATCAAACAGGGACATCTGCCCCGTCAGGGAGTTCTTCTCATTACGTGCCACATCGTCAACTATCTGCGAATACACAAGCATCTGCTGTCTTCTATTGCCCTCAAAGCAGTCAAATGCTCCTGACTTTATGAAGTTCTCTATAGTTCTTTTATTGGCTTCTTTGCCCATACGCTCTATAAAGTCCCTCAGATTCTTAAACTTTCCGTTCTCACTGCGTTCATTCACAAGAGCTTCTATAACAGGTCTTCCAAGGCTCTTGATGGCAGACAGTCCATAGCGTATTGCATTGCCCGATACAGAGAATCCATACTCTCCCTCGTTGACATCCGGAGGAAGTATATCTATCCCCATCTGGCGGCATGCCATCACGTATTCTGCGACCTTGGTACTGTTATCTATAACTGATGTCATAAGCGCTGCCATGAACTGCGTAGGATAATGCGTCTTAAGAAATGCTGTCTGATATGCTACAACCGCATAACATGCCGCGTGCGACTTATTGAACGCATACTTGGCAAAATCAATCATGTTATCGTAAATGTGTCCTGCGACCTTCTCATCAATACCATTATTGACACACCCCTTAACATTCTCTTCAGGGTTGCCGTATATAAAGTTCCTGCGCTCCTGTTCCATTACATATGCTTTTTTCTTAGACATTGCACGGCGCACAAGGTCACTTCGCCCCCATGAATATCCGGCAAGGTCACGCACAATCTGCATAACCTGCTCCTGATAGACAATACATCCGTATGTAGGCTCAAGTATAGGCTCAAGCTGCGGACAGTCATAGACTATGCTGCTGCGGTCATTCTTGCCCTTGATATACTGCGGAATAAAGTCCATAGGACCCGGACGATACAGTGATATACCGGCTATAATATCCTCCATGCTGTGCGGCTTAAGTTCTTTCATGAAAGACTTCATTCCCGAACTTTCAAGCTGGAATACACCTTCAGTTCTGCCTGTGCTAAGCATATCGAACACAGCCGTGTCATTATAATCTATCTTATCAATATCAAAATCCGGAACAACTTTTCTTACCATGTGCTCTGCGCTCTGTATTACAGTAAGCGTACGCAGTCCAAGGAAATCCATCTTAAGAAGGCCAAGTTCCTCAAGCGTTGTCATGACAAACTGTGCAACTATCGAACCGTCGGAGCCTCTTGAAAGAGGCACATACTCATCTACCGCCTTCTGGCTGATGACAACACCGGCAGCATGCATTGAGGCATGGCGAGGAAGTCCCTCAAGTCTTCTTGACTTATCTATAAGGTCATGTACTGTCTCATCACTGTTGTATAGCGCCTTAAGCTCAGGATTCATCTCTATCGCCTTATCTATTGTGATTCCAAGCTCTCTCGGTATCATCTTTGATACCGAATCGCGCAGTGCATAAGGCAGATCAAGTACGCGGCCCACATCCTTAATGACCGCTCTGGCTGCCATCGTTCCGAATGTTACAATCTGGCATACTCTGTCCTTGCCGTATTTTCTTACGACATAATCAATTACCTCCTGTCTTCTCTCAAAACAGAAGTCAACGTCAATATCAGGCATTGAAACTCGTTCCGGGTTAAGGAATCTTTCAAAGATAAGACTGTACTTTATCGGGTCAATATCCGTTATCTCAAGGCAGTATGCAACAACACTTCCCGCTGCCGAACCCCTCCCCGGTCCGACACTTATATCGTTGCTCTTGGCATAATTGATAAAGTCCCATACAATCAGGAAATAATCAACATATCCCATCTCATTTATTACAGAAAGTTCGTAGTCAAGGCGTTTTCTTACATCCTCAGGCGCATCGGGGTATCTTTTCCCAAATCCCCTGTCACACAGCCATCTCAGATACTCTGAGGATGAAGCATAGACTGCCGGTGTATCGTACTTAGGGAGCTTCTGTACACCGAATTCTATCTCAACATTACATCTTGCCGCAATCTTAGCAGTATTATCAAGTGCCTGCGGTGCATAAGCAAACAGTTCCCTCATCTCCTGCTCAGACTTGAGATAATACTGCCCGCCTTCATACTTCATTCTGTCAGTATCAGTAATCTTCTTGGATGTCTGTATACACAGCAGGATATCATGTGCTGAAGCATCATCTGCAAATGTATAATGCACATCATTAGTTGCAACAAGGTCTATACCGAGTTCTCTGCTCATTCTCATAAGCTGCTGGTTGACAAACCTCTGCTCAGGTATTCCATGATCCTGTAATTCAAGAAAATAATTGCCTTTGCCAAATATCTCCTGATACCTCAGTGCCGCCTTAACGCCCTCTTCATACATATTACGTGCAAGATATCTCTGCACTTCACCGGCAAGACAGGCGCTCAATGCAATTACACCCTCATGATATTCGCTAAGGACTTCATAATCCACACGCGGCTTATAGTAAAAACCTTCAACAAAACCTTTGGACACTATCTTCATAAGATTATGATATCCCATATCATTCTCAGCAAGAAGTACAAGATGATAATATCTGTCATCTCCCGCTCCTGCCTCTTTGTCGAATCTCGACCCCGGTGCAACATATACCTCGCATCCGATAATAGGTTTAATTCCTTCCTTCAGGGCTGCCCTGTAAAAATCGATCACGCCATACATGACACCATGATCTGTAATAGCAAGGCTGTCCATGCCCAGCTTCTTAGCCTGCGCCACAATCTCATTAATCTTACTCAGGCCGTCAAGCAGACTGTATTCCGTATGCACATGAAGGTGTGTAAATGCCATTCTTATCTCCATTCCGGTCCGCCTCTATGCGGACATTCCATAATCCTGTAATTCTATAACTTATATAGCTTACTCATAGCTTAATTGCTTTTTAACCGCTGTTGTTTATTATAGCATAAAATATAGCAGCATAAAACAAAAACTCCGGCATACAGACTTATTAATCTGCATGCCGGAGCTGTATAATCTGTCTTACTTAGCTGAAAGGAAATCTGATATTCTGTCTATTGCCCCCTGTTCATCACTTCCCTCTGCAGTTACTGCAATCTCTGCCCCGGGAGTGATTCCAAGTGTCATCATACCCATTATGCTCTTGGCGTTGAACTGTCTCTCGCCATACTTCACATGAATGCTGCTGTCAAACTGACTTGCTATCTGTACAAGCATTGCCGTAGTACTTGCATCTGCTACTGATGCAGGATCAACTGTAATATTCTTAGTTATCATTAGATGTCTCCTCCACTTAATTCTGCCGCAATCTCTCCTATCTTGCGGAGTCTGTGATTAACCCCTGACTTTCCTACCGGCGGGTCTAATATCTCACCCAGATCCTTAAGATTCATATCCGGATTCTCCAGACGCGCTATCGCAACAGCCCTGAGCCCCGGTGCCAGATATTCAAGTCCTACGGTATCCCTGATACGTTCAATATCCTCTATCTGCCTTACTGCAGCTGATACCGTCTTATTAAGATTCGCTGTTTCACAGTTCACCTGCCTGTTAACACTGTTGCGCATCTCCTTCACAATACGGACATTCTCAAAGTTCATAAGAGCAACGCCTGCTTCCATGACGTTGAGCAGATCTGAAATCTGTGTACCTTCCTTTACATACACGACATAATACTTCTTACGCTGTATAACCTTAGCCTCAGCGCCGAACGTATTCATGACATCCCTGATCTGGCAGGCCTGTGATGGTGTGTCGCACACAATCTCAAGATGATAAAACTTATTCGGATCACTTATTGAACCTGACGCAAGAAATGCTCCTCTTATAAAAGCTCTCTTGCAGCATGTCATCTGAATAAGCATCGAATTGACAAGCCACTTCGCATTGGCCACCCTTCCATCCTCATACACCTTAAGTGTCTGAAGGATTCTTATAACCTGCTCACTGTCGTCAATCTTTATCTCGTATACATTGCCTCTTTTAATCTCGTCAATGTTAACAGGATTACAAGAATTTATATTAAATGTTTTTCGCAATAATGTAAAGCACTTTCTTGCAACTATTTCATTTTCGGTTGATATAACAAGCGTAACGCTTCCGTCACCGGCTGATGATATTCTCCCGCAAAGTCCGGCAATCGCCGCGAATTCCGCAATCTGGCAATGTCTCGCCGTACCTGTATGTCTTGAAAGTTCCTCTTTTACTTCTGATGAAAATGACATTAGCTTCTCTTCCTGTCCTTATCTATATCACGGTGTTCTGTCTTAATACCATATTCCATTCCGCTCAGTCTCTCTGATATTGCGTTAGCAAGCGTTACTGACCTGTGTTTGCCTCCGGTGCAGCCTATAGCTATAACAAGGCTGTTCTTGCCCTCAAGCACATAATTAGGTATCAGAAAACGCAGCATGTCTTCAAGCTTATCAAGGAACTCAGAGGCCGTATCAAACTGCATGACATAATCCTGTATCTCCTTATCATTACCTGTGAGATTACGTAACCCCTCCACATAATATGGATTAGGAAGAAATCTTACGTCAAATACAAGATCAGCATCCGCCGGTATGCCGTATTTGAAGCCGAATGAAAGCACCGTAATATACAGATTGCTGAACTTTCCGTCACCGACAAATATCTTCTCTATCTCCTGCTTCAGCTCTCTTGTAAGGAGCTGGCTCGTATCAATTATATAGTCCGCCTTATCCTTAAGGAAGCGCAGTTTTTCTCTCTCCAGCCTGATTCCGTGGTCTATTCTGCCGCCATTGGCAAGCGGATGTGCCCTTCTTGTCTCCTTATATCTCTTAACAAGTACATCGTCATTGGCATCAAGAAATAGTATTCTGTAATCATATCTCCTCCGGCCCATCTCTTCGAGTACGTCTGAAAACTCATCTAATGCATCTCCGCTTCTTATATCCACACCAAGTGCGATATTCTCTCTTGACGATTCCTTTGATGAAGCCAGCTCAGCGAACTTGATAACAAGCGAAATCGGCATATTGTCACAGCAGTAATAACCTGCATCCTCAAGAACCTTCAGCGCCGTAGATTTACCTGCACCGGACATTCCGGTCACAATTACCATTCTCATACTGAATCTCCTATCTAAATCTGTCCGATAACCTTAACTTCAAGTTCCAGACGCACCCCATACATATCATATACTTTATCCCTGACATCATCTGTAAGGGCAATAAAATCCGCTGCTGTTGCGTCTTTTATATTAATCACAAATCCGGCATGTTTGTCAGAAACCATCGCCCCTCCGATACGGTATCCTTTTAATCCTGCATCTGAGATAAGTTTGCCGGCATAATATCCTTCCGGTCTCTTAAATGTACTTCCTGCGCTTGGATACTCAAGCGGCTGCTTATCCTTTCTTAATCCGGCAAGTTCCTTCATTCTCTGCTTTATCTGCTCTCTGTCGCCTCTGCGCAGCTTAAACCACGCTCCGAGTACAACATAACCTTCCGAAGCAATTATACTTGTTCTGTATCCCAGCTTCAGCTCATCCTTTGTCAGCGTTATTATCCTGCCATCCTTAGCCAGCACCTCTGCAGCAACTATTACATTCTTAATCTCTCCGCCGTAAGCTCCCGCATTCATCACTACCGCGCCGCCTACCGTCCCCGGTATTCCCGCCGCGAATTCAAATCCTGTATAAGCCTGTTCCATAAGACTGTTGCCGAGCCTTGAAAGCCTTACCCCTGACTGTGCATATACTACACATTCATCTGCATCGGTATTACAAGCCGCACCAGCCTTATCAGCCCCGTCATAGGATATCTTATCAAAATATCTGCCTGTATATATCATCATTCCACGATATCCGGCATCTGCAACAAGCAGATTACTTCCATTTCCAAGAATATAATACTCTATGCCATACTTCTTTGCACACTTAATAACGTCACGCAGTCCTTCATTGGAGCGCGGCATAACAAAATAATCCGCATTGCCTCCGATTCTAAGGGTAGTATGCGTCTTCATGCTCTCATTGCACAATATATTATCCACTCCGGTTATATTGCTAATCTCTTTTACAAACTCTGAATCACAGACTATCAAAATGACTATTTCCTTTCATTATTACTGGAAGGCATTACAAGATGCGCTGCTCCATATACCCCGGCATCATTGCCGAGTTTTGCCTTCACAATCGGAGTATCCTTCATAGGATAGAATACATTTGCCCTGTAACTTGCGCGCACCTTATCAAGGAAATATTCCCCTGCTGCCGCCATCCCTCCGCCTATAACTATACATTCGGGATTAACCGCACATGCAACGCATGCTATTCCTCTGCCAAGATACTCTGCAGCCCTGTCTATTACACTCCCGGCCACAATATCTCCTGCTTTTGCCTCATCAAATACATCTTTTGCAGTAAGTGCAGCTTTATCATACTTCTGAAGCGATGATACGGCAGCACTGCTGTCCGACGCACTGTTAAGGCGTTTTAATGCTTCATGCACAATACCCGTTGCGGACGCTGCCTGTTCAAGGCACCCTTTCTTGCCGCATGTACACATTCTGTCTTCATCAGTAACAATAGGAAGGTGTCCAATCTCCGCAGCCGCTCCGTTAATGCCGCACACCGGCCTTCCATTCATTATCAGACATCCACCGACACCCGTTCCGAGCGTAACAAAAAAGAATGATGTCAGCCCCGCATAATAACCGGCATATTCACCTAGTG
>CAMBEF010000089.1 GCA_945865495.1 uncultured Bacteroides sp.
CATTCTGCATTCAATAATTTTACTGTACACATACTTGGAACGTGCATCATTAAGATTTTCGTAAATGTCATATATATCCCTGCAATGCTTGCCAAATAAATATTCGTCAAACATACTGCATTCAAGATTCATGTTCCTGCATTGTTTTTTCAGCTTATCACATACATCAGGATTCATTGATAATATCAAAACAACAGGATTATTTGTCATTTCAATGATATTATCCGGTGCTATTACCCTTTTCCCCATAAAGCATGTATTCTGTTTACTCACGTTATTATCGCAAAAGCATGTTATATCGACATCCTCACTCTCAATACACTCTTTATACAAAACTGCTGTATTCCCCGCTCCAAAAATCACAATGTCCCTGTCTTTAGTTCTTTGAAAAAACTCATACGCCCCTTTTAACCTTCTGCAAAATTCTTCAAAACTGCTCATACTTTCTCCCTCCATGCCTTCTACAGTCATGTATTTCAAATATTCATTTTATCATAGCGCAGTATCAAAATCCATAAAAATATTTCATCCGCACTAACAATACTAAATGCATATTATGCATCCCTAGCCATTCTCATGCGGAAGTCTAAGCCTGAACAGCTTTCTCTTAAGCCTCTTCCACCTGAACGGTACAAGCGGATAAAGATAACTCTTGCCTGATATAGTATTGTTAAATGCAAGCATGAGAATCCATATGACAATCCCCGCAGCAAAGCCCCACAGGTCGAAGAATGCCGTAAGAATAAGCGTTACTATTCTCACAAACTTAAGCGCATACCCCATCTCAAAGCTTGCCTGTGAATAAGTTGCAACCGTCACAACCGCCATATAAAGCATTGCCTCAGGGCAGAACCAGCCGGATGATACGGCATACTCTCCCACAACGATACCGGCAACAATACTCAGCGGTGTTGACATCATTGTCGGCGTATTCACCGCCGCAAGACGCAGACCGTCTATACAGAACTCAAGAAGCAGCAGCTGCAGAAGAACAGGCACCTCTACATTTTCAGAAATCTTAATAAAATCAAGCCATTCCGGTATCCATGACGGATTATTGATAAGAAGGAGCCAGAATGGCGTAAGCAGAACTGTGACAATTGTAACGACGAATCTCGACCACCTCAGATAAGTTCCCACCACCGGAGGGAAATAGAAGTCATCCGCCTCTTCAAGGACATCAAAGACGCTCGTCGGAAGTATCATTGCCGCAGGCGAATTATCAACGAACACAACCACATTGCCGTCAAGCACTGCCGCAGCCGCTGTGTCAGGTCTTTCCGAATATTTGAACTTAGGAAATGGATTTATCCAGCTTTTTTCCAAAAGACATTCCGCAAGGCTCTGGACATTCATAGTAAGCGATTCAACCTTTATAGACTCAATACGTTTTTTGAGCTGCTTTACAAATCTTTTATCAACCTTATCCTCTATATAGCAAAGCACAATATCTGAACGTGAGCGTTCACCCACACCAAGTATCTCCGCCGAGAACAACGGATCTCTTATTCTTCTTCTCACCAGCGCTACGTTAAACACAAGTGTCTCAACGAAGCCATCCCTCGAGCCCCTCATCACGCGGTCTTTCCATGGTTCATCCACACTTCTTGCAGGATATGTTCTCCCGTCAATAGCAATTCCGACATCAAATCCGTCTATAAATACACACGTTATTCCCGACAATATTGCCGTCACAGCCTTGTTAGCGTCATCAATCTTCTCAACTTCCGCATATGGCATTCCGACCTTGAGAAATGTATATACATCCTTTACATCATTCTCTTTAAGCCCCATAAAAAACTGCATAAGCTTATGCATAAGATCTTCCTGCAGGAAGCCGTCAACAAAGAAAAATCCCGCCATCTTTCCGCCAATATCGACAGTCCTGTACAGAATATCAAAATTGTAGTCCATTCTCAGCTTTTGCTGCATAAGCTTCACGTTATCCGCTGCATTTATACTAAAATCCCTCATTGTGCCATTCTCCATTTCACCATATGAACTCTGTTCATAATATGAACACTGCATGAATTGACGGCATCAGCCGTCTGTGCCGTTTTATATAGAGCTAGTATGCACAATGTCTGTCATTAATATACAAAAAAACAGGCACCATACAAGTGTATATATCTATCACCTGTACAGTGCCTGTCATTCATCATGCAATCATATCAGACTGCACAACAATGTTATTACCACAACAATGTTATTATTATAACAATGTCATATATTACTGCTGGCTCTTCTTAAGGAGTGTCTCGTACTTCTTCTTAGCATTAGCTTCTGCCTCTGAGAACAGCTTCTCTGCTCTCTCAGGATTCTGCTTCTTAAGGTTGATGTAACGGTTCTCTCCCATGATGAAGTCTCTGTATTCCATTGTTGGAGCCTTGCTGTCAAGAACGAATGGATTCTGTCCTTCTGCTTCCCTACGTGGGTCGAATCTGAACAGGTTCCAGTATCCTGACTGAACTGCAAGCTTCTCTTCCTCAATTGCCTTAGCCATACCCTTACGGATACCATGGTTGATACATGGAGCATAACCAATTACAATTGAAGGGCCGTTGTAGCTCTCAGCTTCCTTAATTGCCTTAACACACTGAGTCATATCAGCACCCATAGCAACCTGTGCAACATAGATGTAGCCATAGCTCATTGCGATTGCAGCAAGGTCTTTCTTCTTAACATCCTTACCTGCAGCAGCGAACTGTGCAATAGCACCAAGGTTAGTAGACTTAGAAGCCTGTCCGCCTGTGTTAGAATAAACCTCTGTATCGAATACGAATACATTGACATCCTTATGAGCTGCAAGGACATGATCAAGTCCGCCGTAACCGATATCGTAAGCCCATCCGTCACCACCGAGGATCCACTGTGACTTCTTTGAAAGGAATTCCTTCTCTGCAAGAACTTCCTTAGCCTTATCGCATCCGCACTTCTCAAGTGCAGCAACAAGCTTATCTGTAGCTGCTGAGTTAGCTTCGCCATCTTCATATGTTGCATAGTACTCTTCGATAGCTGCCTTAACATCAGCATCATCTGTATTAGCAAGAATATCATCAAGCTTATTCTTAAGTGAGCTGCGGAGTGCATCAGCACCAAGCTTCATACCAAATCCGAACTCTGCATTATCCTCAAATAATGAGTTAGCCCATGCAGGTCCCTTGCCAGCCTTATTAACTGTATATGGAGTTGAAGGTGATGAACCAGCCCAGATTGAAGAACAACCTGTTGCATTGGCAATCATCATTCTGTCACCGCAAACCTGTGTGATAAGCTTAGCATAAGGTGTCTCACCACATCCTGCACATGCACCTGAGTACTCAAGTAATGGCTGTCTGAACTGTGAGCCCTTAACTGTAGCAACCTTGAACTTCTCAAGTACATCCGGCTTATCTGATACAGTAAGTCCATAATCAAAGAACTTCTGCTCATCCATCTGTGACTCAAGTGGAGCCATCTTAAGTGTATCAGCCTTGTTATTACCAGGGCAGACATTAGTACATGATCCGCATCCTGTACAGTCAAGAACTGATACTGTCATTGCAAAGTAGTATCCAGGCATGCCTGTCATTGCATGAACCTTCATGCCTGCAGGAGCTGCATTCTTCTCTTCCTCATTCATAACAACAGGACGAATTACAGCATGTGGACATACATATGCACACTGGTTACACTGAATACATGATTCTGAATTCCAGCATGGAACATCTACTGCAACGCCACGCTTCTCATAAGCTGCTGTACCCTGTGGGAATGTACCATCGATAACATTCTTGAATGTAGATACAGGAAGCTTATTACCTTCACATGCATTAATTGGCTTCTGGATATTGTTAACAAAATCAAGAACCTCCGGTCTTCCTTCTGTTGCAACAGTTGAAAGATCCTCATCCTTAGCGTTCTTCCACTCTTCAGGAACAGGTACTTCAACAACTTCTCCGGCACCTCTCTCGATAGCCTCGAAGTTCATTCTTACAACATCTTCACCCTTCTTAGCATATGAATGCTCTGCTGCTGACTTCATATAGCCAATAGCCTCATCCTCAGGAATGATGTTAGCAAGCTTGAAGAATGCTGACTGAAGAATTGTATTGATACGTCCGCCAAGTCCGATCTCCTTACCAAGCTTAATACCATCGATGATATAGAACTTAACATTATGCTCAGCCATATATCTCTTAGCCTGTCCAGGAATGTGATCTGCAACCTCTTCAGGTGACCACTCACAGTTAAGAAGGAATGTACCGCCATCCTTAACATCCTGAACCATGTTATACTTGCTCATGTATGCAGGGCAGTGACATGCAACAAAGTCAGCCTTATCAATAAGGTATGTAGACTTAATAGGTGACTTACCAAAACGAAGGTGTGATGTTGTAACACCACCTGACTTCTTAGAATCATAATCAAAATATGCCTGTGCATACATATCTGTATGGTCACCGATAATCTTGATTGAGTTCTTATTGGCACCTACTGTACCATCTGCACCAAGTCCCCAGAACTTACATGATGTTGTTCCGGCCGGAGCAGTATTAGGATTCTCTGTACGTGGAAGTGAAAGGTTAGTAACATCATCCACAATACCGATTGTAAAGTTCTTCTTCTCTGTATTGTTGTATACAGCGATGATGTCTGCAGGAGTTGTATCCTTAGAACCAAGTCCGTAACGTCCGTTAAGAACTGTAACATTAGCGAACTTAGAATCCTTAAGTGCTGCAAGAACATCAAGATAAAGTGGCTCACCGATTGAACCAGGCTCCTTAGTTCTGTCAAGAACATTGATTACCTGTACTGTCTCAGGCATTACTGCAAGCAGATGCTTAGCTGAGAATGGACGATACAGACGAACCTTGATAGCACCAACCTTCTCACCCTTTGATACAAGATACTCAATTGTCTCATCGATAGTATCACAAACTGAACCCATAGCGATGATAACCTTTGTTGCATCAGGAGCACCAACATAGTTGAATGGCTTGTAATCTGTGCCAATCTTGGCATTAACCTTGTTCATGTACTCTTCTACGATATCAGGGATTGCTTCATAATATGGGTTAGAAGCTTCTCTTACCTGGAAGAAGATATCAGGGTTCTGAGCTGAACCGTGAAGTACAGGATGCTCCGGATTAAGAGCTCTCTTCTTGAATGCAGCAACTGCATCCATATCACACATTTCCTTAAGGTCTTCGTAGTCCCACATCTCAATCTTCTGAATCTCATGTGATGTACGGAAACCATCGAAGAAGTGAACGAATGGAACACGTCCCTTGATAGCTGCAAGATGTGCAACTGCACCAAGGTCCATTACTTCCTGAACACTTGAGCTGCAAAGCATTGCAAAACCTGTCTGACGACATGCATAGATATCCTGGTGATCACCAAAGATTGAAAGTGCATGGCTTGCAAGTGCTCTGGCTGATACATCAATAACGCCAGGGAGCAGCTCACCTGCTACCTTATACATATTAGGGATCATAAGAAGAAGTCCCTGTGAAGCTGTATAAGTTGTTGTAAGTGCACCTGCTGCAAGAGCACCATGGAATGCACCTGAAGCACCACCTTCTGACTCAAGCTCGAATAACTTAACAGTGTCTCCGAAGATGTTCTTTCTTCCCTGTGTTGCCCACTGGTCTGTATAGTCAGCCATTGGTGAAGAAGGTGTGATAGGATAGATAGCAGCTACTTCTGTGAACGCATAAGATACGTGTGCAGCGGCTGTGTTACCATCCATAGTTTTCATTTTTCTTGCCATGAATGAATACCTCTTTCTTTCTTTATTAATAGAAATTATTCATTTCCGTTAACCTTATTTTATTATCAATAGCCTAAAAAGTAAAGCACATAATGAAAATTTTCGTCAATTTTAATAAATGCATGTCGTATACAAAAAACTTGTTAAATGTTTGTCAAATTTTCTGTTCTTTTCGTATCATTCTGCTTGCCAGAAGACGTCATGCAGTATATAAAAAAGCCCAGCCGGCGGACTGCACAATATCCGTCAACTGGGCCTTCATTATCAATCATTCAGCATTTTTATTATTATCAGCATTTTGTAGTCGGCACTACATTTTAGAAATCATCCGCACCCTGAAGAGCATCATATCCTGTCTCGCCTGTACGAACCTTAACAACATCCTCGATGTCATGTACGAAGATCTTACCATCACCGATGTGTCCTGTGTAGAGAACCTTTCTGGCTGTATTGATTACATCAAGTACAGGAACCTTGGCAACTACCATCTCAACCTTAATCTTAGGAAGGAGGTTCATCTCGACCTCAACACCACGGTAGTACTCTGTAGCACCCTTCTGGACACCACATCCAAGAACCTGTGTTACTGTCATACCTGTTACGCCAAGGTCGTTCATTGCCTTCTTGAGGGCCTCGAACTTAGCCTGCTTCATGATAATCTCAACTTCAGTAATCTTAGCATCACTGTTATTAAGAGAAGCCTTCATAGTAACCGGAACTGACTTTTCAACAGTCTCTGAACCAAGTTCAATTGTCTCACCGCCATCATCAAGGTCATTTGTTGAGAATGCAAATCCTGCATATGCACTTGCAAGACCATGCTCTGTTGCATCAAGACCTTCAATCTCTTCCTTGGCTGATACACGAAGACCGATTGTGTGCTTAAGCACTGTAAATATAATTACCATACATACTGTTACCCAGGCAAGCACTGATACAACACCAAGTAACTGGATTCCAAGGAACTTGAAGCCGCCACCGTAGAAGAGACCGCCATCTGTTGCAAAAAGACCAACAGCTATTGTACCCCAGATACCGTTACCACAGTGAACTGCTACAGCACCGACAGGGTCATCAATCTTAAGAACCTTATCAAGGAGTTCTACTATAAGTACTACTATAATACCTGCAACTATACCTGTTACGGCTGCACCGAACGGATCCATCACATCACATCCGGCTGTGATTGCTACAAGACCTGCAAGTGTACCGTTAAGTGACATTGAAACATCAGGCTTCTTATAACGAATCCATGTAAATATCATTGTTGTACATGTTGCAACTGCTGCTGCAAGGTTTGTATTGTAGAAGATAAGACCTGCGCTTACCATTGCTTCATCTGTATCCATTGCAACTGTTGAACATCCATTGAATCCAAACCAGCAGAACCAGAGAATGAATACACCAAGTGCTGCCATTGTAAGGTTATGTCCGAGAATTGCCTTAGGCTTGCCATCCTTTGTGAACTTACCAATACGAGGTCCAAGAAATGCTGCGCCGATAAATGCTGCACATCCGCCTACCATATGTACTGCCGTAGATCCTGCAAAATCATGGAAGCCAAGCTGTGCAAGCCAGCCACCGCCCCATATCCAGTGACCTGATACCGGATAGACGATAAGTGAAATCAGGAAACTGTAAATGCAATATGCACTGAACTTTGTTCTCTCTGCCATAGCTCCTGATACGATAGTTGCTGCTGTTGCACAGAATACTGTCTGGAAGATAACATATGCATACTTTGGAACTCCTGAAGGAAGAACATCTGCATAACTGCCAAGCGTAAACAGATCAATTGAACCAAGCAACGGAGACGTACTTCCGAACATAATACCAAATCCAATTATCCAATATACCGGAGTACCGATACAGAAATCCATAAGGTTTTTCATAATGATGTTACCGGCATTCTTAGCTCTTGTCAGACCTGATTCAAGGATTGCGAATCCTGCCTGCATAAAGAATACTAATGCGGCGCCTACAAGCACCCAGATTGTGTTTACTGAACTAAATTCCATAACATAATCCTCCCTGTTTCATATTTATTTGAATGCTGCTCACACATCACTCTCCCACCCTTGGCCTTCAGGCTTCTGGAAATGCACATCCGCCGCGCTGTATGCGCGGTCATAATCTGCATAAAAAAATGCGTGCAACTTTCCGAAGAAAATCACACGCATTTGTGTTCGCTTTATTCATGTTTATGCACATATAATACATATCCATCTTTGAAAAATATTGAAAAAATCGGACATCATTTTATTGACTTTTAATAAAGTGTTTAGTATTCTTAATAAAACTTCATTTTATAATCATAAAAGGCACCTGGACTTGCGCTTATGCATTATTCCACCAAATCACCTATTGCAGGAACACAGTCTGTGTGCGGAAAGCAGTGCATGTATTGAAACAAGAGTTGAAACAGGAATTAAAATCAGAAACAGTCAGTGAATTCATGGCATCGCAGCCATTCGTCTTTCACCTGCTTAATCCTATTGCAGATATCACATTTTCAGATGAAGCATTGGAATGTGACGTTGATTTCGGCAGCTCAGATGCATCTGCAATTGCCGGGTCTGTTATACGTTTTATCCCGGATGAGCATGTCATCCGCATAACAGGTAATAATCGCAGGGAACCTGTATTTATACATACACTCAGCTCGCCGTCTGATATCAATCTTGCAGAACTAATGCCCGGTTCCCATATCACAATAACACTGATAAAGCCCGAACTTTTCTTCACATCAGATGCTGCCGGGCCTTTGTGCGATATGATGTCAATAATACGTGACAGCCGCGGTGCAGCTTCAGTGTCATTTCTCGCAGATGAATTCGTATACTCAACGCGCCATATAACGCGTCTGTTCGACAAGTATCTCGGATACAGTCCCAAGTCCTACTGCCGTATGACACGCCTGCACTGTGCACTCCGTGAGATGCAAAAAAATCCCGGTCAGAGTAATTCTTCATTCATTGAGAATCTCAATTACTCAGACCAGGCTCATTTTCAGAGGGACTTTAAATATTATATGGGGATTACACCCCGCCAGTACATTCACATATTGCGCTTATCTATATACTGAATCATTCCGGGTCCCAGCTTTTCTGTAGGTCTTGCAATAAATCCATGTCCCGTATAGAACGTCTCACGGCCCTTGGCACACATAAGATCGAACATCATCTCTGTGCCGTCAGCTGTTATTCCGGTAACGTAATCCTTAAGCATACCGAGTATAGTGCTTCCGACTCCGTTATGCTGCGTATTGGGAACTACTATCAGATCCTGCACATAGCATATAACCGCTCCGTCACCTACAATTCTT
>CAMBEF010000090.1 GCA_945865495.1 uncultured Bacteroides sp.
GTAATGGGTATCACAGCCATTTCACAGTGGATAATGAATACCTGTAACAACAGGATAACATTTCATGTAGTAAGAGATATAAGAGATGAAGCATTCAAAAAAATCGAGATTCTTCCTCTCAAATATATTGACGCCAATTCATATGGTGATATCGTAAGCCGTGTCATTGCCGATACCGATCAGTTTGCTGATGGTCTTCTCATGGGATTTACACAGCTTTTCACAGGTGTTCTTACTATTGTAGGTACACTCGGATTTATGCTTTCAATCAATGCCGGAATAACATTAATTGTTGTTCTTATTACTCCTCTTTCACTGTTTGTGGCAAGCTTTATTGCCAAGCACACATTTTCAATGTTCAAACTTCAGTCGCAGACAAGAGGTGAGCAGACGGCACTTATTGATGAGATGATCGGTAACCAGAAGGTTGTTCAGGCATTTGGATATCAGGATGATTCACTTGCACGCTTTGATGTGATTAATGATAAGCTCCAGCACTATTCTCTGCGTGCCATATTTTTCTCATCAATCACCAATCCTGCAACAAGATTTGTAAACAGCCTTGTATATGCGGGTGTTGGAATATTCGGTGCATTCTTTGCAATCAACGGAAGGCTTACTGTAGGACAGCTTTCATGCTTCTTAAGCTATGCCAACCAGTACACAAAGCCATTTAACGAAATCTCAGGTGTCATTACGGAGATTCAGAATGCAATTGCATGTGCCGCAAGAATATTTGAGCTTATCGAAGAAGAACCACAGATACCTGACAGTGACAACGCCATAACAATGCCTGCCGTCAAAGGCAACATTGACATCGAACATGTATATTTTTCATATGTTCCCGACCGTCCGCTCATTGAGGACTTCAACCTTAAAGTTAAGCCGGGCCAGCGCGTTGCAATAGTAGGTCCTACCGGCTGCGGTAAGACAACTCTTATTAATCTGCTTATGCGCTTCTACGATGTAAACAGCGGAACAATATCTGTTGACGGAACATCGATAATGAATATGACACGTCATTCACTTCGCCAGAACATCGGCATGGTTCTTCAGGACACATGGCTTAAGACAGGTACTATCCGTGATAACATAGTTATGGGTAAGCCTGATGCCACGGACGAGGAGGTTATTGCTGCTGCAAAGTCCTCACATGCTGACGGCTTCATAAAGCGTCTTCCTGATGGCTACAACACATGGATTACTGAGGATGGCGGAAGCCTTTCACAGGGACAGAAACAGCTTCTGTGTATCACGCGTGTAATGCTGTGCCTGCCGCCTATGCTTATTCTTGACGAGGCTACTTCATCTATTGATACAAGAACCGAGCTTAAGATACAGCATGCATTTGCACAGATGATGCAGGGCAGAACAAGCTTTATCGTTGCACACCGTCTGTCGACAATCCGCGAGGCTGACATAATCCTTGTTATGAAGGACGGAAAGATTATCGAACATGGCAGACACGAAGAGCTTCTTGCAAAGGGCGGCTTCTACGCTACACTTTACAACAGTCAGTTTGTTCAGGTAAAGCAGTCTTAAATCAGCAAGCAAATGTAAAATAAATTCAATAGAGTATAAAAATAAAATCTCCGGTGCCGGAACATTATCAGTTCCGATACCGGAGATTTTGTTATCAGAAACACTTTACATGCTAATTCATGTACTGCACCCACTTAACCTTATCTTCATCTACTCTCATGTTATATTCATCACCGATTCCGTAATCAGGAATTCCGTTATTGGTTGTTGCCAGGAAATCTTTAAAAGCATCTATGTCTATATTACCTCCAAGATAATCCTGCCAAAAATTCTCATGGGCTGCAAAAAGATAATTGTCCATCTCTTCTGATGCCCAGTCAATAATATCCATAGCCTGTCTATACTGAATAGAATCGGCAAATGAAAGTTCCCAGTCATACTCTTCGGAATCCTGCGAAATACATCTGATTCCATCCTCGCTGACTGCCGTTATATACATTCTCGGAACAGCTCCCGACACAGCATCCTCCGGTGATACAGGGTATACTGCCCTCAAAAGCTCGGACGTAAGTAATGTAAGCTTCCTGTCATCTTCCTGCTTCTGAAGTAATTTCTTAAGTATCTTTTCATTCAATTCCTTTGACAGCTTTCTTGCTTCATCAGCCTCTTCCTTAAGCTTATTTCCCTGCTCTTCAACTGCTTCCTTTATATCCTCCTGAGCACTGTCAAAGTTCTCCAGAAGCCTGTCCCACTGCCTGTCAGTGAAAGTCTGGCTTCCGGTCTGAAAAGAAGGTTCTACCGTACCATTATCTATATCATCGCGCATCTTCTCCTTATAAAGGCTGATAAATTCCATGTAATCTTTATTCTTCAATGCCGCTTTCATAGGGTCTGCTGCCGCATTAGCGCCTGTTATGGTACCAGTTCCTGTTGCTGCATTGGTGCCGGCTTTGCTGTCTACACTGTTAATTGCCATATATTCTATTCCCTCCATTCACAAGGTATATATAATATATCGGCAGCCAATTAAAAAACATTACTTCTTTTCATCAAGCAGCATTACGCCCTGTGGCGGATTTTTGTCAATTGCACCCAAAACCGGATGAGGCACATACATTTCCTCAAGATAATCCGTTCCAAGACGCTTAAGAGAATCGTCTATCTCTCTCATTATTGCATTTTTCGAGAGTCTTCCCTCATTAAAATATACCTTTGAAGCAATTGCTACCTTATCATGTCTCAGGAGCATTGAACATTATATCAGCACATGAAAAATCCCCTGAAGAATTACATTCTCATCAAAGAAAATGCAACTCTACAGGGGATATCTTAAAAGTCTCCGCGACAGATTATTTTTCTGCTCTTGCCGTGAGCTTACCATCCTCTACATCAATGAGGATTACGCTCTGTGCATCAATGTTTCCTGCAAGAATAAGCTTTGCTGCAAGCGTCTCGACTGTCTTCTGTACATACCTCTTAAGAGGCCTTGCACCATACATCGGATCAAATCCATTATCAACAATAAAGTCTCTTGCGGCATCCGTAAGCTTAATAGTAAGTTCCTTATCTGCCAGTCTCTTGTTGACATCCTTAATAAGCAGATCAATGATTGAAGAAATGTTACTCTTGGTAAGAGGTTTAAACATTATAATCTCATCAAGCCTGTTAAGGAATTCAGGTCTGAAATGATTACGAAGATCTCCCATTACTGCATTCTCCGCATCACTGCTTATATTACCATTCGCATCAATACCATCAAGAAGGTACTGCGAACCGATATTAGACGTCATAATTATGATTGTATTCTTAAAGTCAACCGTACGTCCCTGTGAATCAGTTATACGTCCGTCATCAAGCACCTGAAGAAGTACATTAAATACATCCGGATGTGCCTTTTCAACCTCATCAAACAGGACTACTGAATATGGCTTACGGCGCACAGCCTCTGTAAGCTGGCCGCCCTCATCATATCCTACATATCCCGGAGGCGCTCCTATAAGACGTGACACTGAGTATTTCTCCATATACTCACTCATGTCAAGACGTACAATGTTACTCTCATCATCAAACAGACTCTCTGCAAGCGCCTTGGCAAGTTCTGTCTTACCTACACCTGTAGGTCCGAGGAACAGGAATGATCCTATCGGCTTCGTTGGATCCTTAATGCCTGCCTTAGAACGGATTATCGCTTCAGTCACCTTAGTAACGCCTTCATCCTGTCCAACAACTCTTCTGTGAAGCAATTCATCAAGCTTAAGTGTCTTCTGACGTTCTGTCTCACTGAGTCTTGCTACAGGTATACCTGTCCATCTGGATACAATCTTGGCAATCTCATCCTCTGTAACACTCTCATGTATAAGCTGCATGTCCTTTGAATGAGCCTTTTCCTCAGCTTCATTCAGCTGCTTTGTAAGCTCCGGCAGTCTGCCATACTGCAGTTCGGCAGCCTTTTCAAGATTATAATCACTCTTTGCATTCTGAATCTCCTGATTAACATGGTCAATCTCTTCCTTCAGCTTGCTTATCTTGTCAACAGAACTCTTCTCGCTGTCCCACTTCTGCTTCTGCTGTGAGAATTCTTCGCGAAGCTGTGCCAGCTCTTTCTGAAGGCTCTCGAGACGCTCGCGGCTCAGGTTATCCTCTTCCTTCTTAAGCGCCTGCTCCTCAATCTCAAGCTGCATAATCTTACGCTGCATCTCATCAAGCTCTGCCGGCATTGAATCAAGCTCTGTCTTAATCATTGCACATGCCTCATCTACGAGATCGATTGCTTTATCAGGAAGATATCTGTCTGAAATATATCTGTTAGACAATGTAGCGGCACTCACAAGTGCGCCATCAGTTATCTTAACGCCATGATATACTTCATATCTGTCCTTCAGTCCACGAAGTATTGAGATTGTATCCTCAACAGAAGGCTCATCAACCATTACAGGCTGGAAACGTCTTTCGAGTGCCGGATCCTTCTCAATATACTCTCTGTGTTCATCAAGAGTTGTTGCACCGATACAATGCAGCTCTCCTCTTGCAAGCATTGGCTTCAGCATATTGCCTGCATCCATTGCACCCTCAGTCTTACCTGCGCCTACTATTGTATGAATCTCATCAATGAAAAGAATTATCTGGCCTTCACTCTTCTTAACTTCGTCAAGCACAGCCTTAAGACGCTCTTCAAATTCACCACGATACTTGGCACCTGCAACAAGCGCACCCATATCAAGTGCAAAAAGCTTCTTATCCTTAAGTCCTTCAGGAACATCACCGCGCACTATACGCTGAGCAAGTCCTTCTACAACTGCTGTCTTACCTACACCGGGCTCACCAATGAGAACCGGATTATTCTTTGTCTTACGTGACAGAATCCTTATGACGTTACGAATCTCGTTGTCTCGCCCGATAACAGGATCCATCTTGCCATCCCTTGCCTTCTCGACAAGATCCTGACCATATTTCTTAAGTGTATCATATATTGCCTCAGGATTATCTGTTGTAACCTTCTGATTACCTCTTACTGTTGAAAGTGCCTTAAGGAATCCATCCTTTGTTACGTTGTAGCGTTTGAACAGTTCCTTCACATCTTTGTTAGGCTCGTTAAGCAATGCTATAAACAGATGCTCAACTGACACATATGAATCGCCCATCTGCTTTGCAACGTCCTCTGCGCTTATAAGTACTTTATTAAGTGCATTGCTTACATATACCTGACCCGCGCCTGAGCCTGATACCTTTGGCTTTTTCTGTATAAGAGCTTCTACATCTCGTGTAAATGCATTGCGGTCAATTTCCATCTTCTCAATCAGTCCCGCAATCAGACTGTCCTCTATATTAAGAAGGCTGTAGAGAAAATGTTCCTGATCTATCTCCTGGTTGCCGTATTCATATGCAAGTTTCTCGCATCCCTGAACGGCTTCCATGGATTTCTGAGTAAATTTATTAATATTCATGGCACCCTCCTTTAATGTTTTATTTGTTTTGTTTGTTCTATATGTTATATATCACAGAATATTATAGGTGTCAATACTTTTTTTTAATTTAATTTTTATTTATTATTTTCTTTCCATATCTTTGCATCTGATAATCTGCAATAAAGATTATCATCTCCAGCCTCTCTGTATGTTTCAAATGTCCATTCAACCACAATATCAGAATTTTCTTCCGGATACTCATCCGGATAAATATGCCGACCATCATCCCATACAAACTCTATTCCCTGTGCACAACACGCAGCTGCATCCTTAATAACGCAATAATAATAATATTTTTTTGTTGGCTCATAATACACAGGATAAAAGGTTCCATCTATACGAAACTTCTTACCTGAGTATTCCTGAGGGTCTGCCATCGTCTGGTATACCATTGCATATACCATATCGCTCGTCATTTCTGTCAGGTCATAATCAACTTTTTCCGCAGCACTATTCCCGCTAATCTCTTCGGTAATTTCTCTTGACTGGTAATCATTTGTGCCACATGCTGTCAGCATAAAAATACATGATGCAAAAATTAAAAATCTTTTTATTAATCTCATATTTTTCTGCAAGTTACCTTTCCTACCAGACTACTTACTAAAAATGCAGCAATATCCATTGCCAGTACGATGATAACCGCTGTAATTACTGCTATAATGAGATTATAGAAATCTGTTTTCATTCCGGTAGCTTTTGCAAAGGCTTCATCAAATGTTACACAGAATATTTTATTATAAAATACAGAAAACACTATAACCACAACAAAAGATAATATGCAGCACAATAATACCTCTTCTTTAGTCAATGTAAGTATTGACGTTGAACCAAAAAGAGTACTGCAGACATCTCCCGAAAGATTCGGCTCGGTTGAAAATATATTCATAAGAAGATACCCCATTGCAAGTGCTCCCACTGATATCATTGCTATTGCAGCATCTCCTTTTATCTTTGTATTCTGACCGGTTCTCAGTAATAAAATTGCGCAAATTATTGTAACCGGCAGAATAAACACCATATTATTTGTAATATTCATAACCGAGGCAACTACCATTGCACCAAATGCGACATGCGATAATCCGTCTCCAATAAACGAAAATCGTTTAAGTACCAGTGTAACGCCAAGCAGCGATGAGCACATTGCTATAAGTACCCCAACAATAACTGCATATCTGACAAACGGATACTGAAAATATAATATAAGCTTATCTAACAATTATTCTCATTCCTTTCCTGTTCACATATATGTTCCTCATATTCTCTCTTAGTTCCATAGAATATACCATTTCCGTCAATATGTAGTATATGACTTGCATATTCAATTGCTGCTTTAACATCATGCGATATCATAATAATAGTTATTTTGAAACTTCGGTTAAGCCATGCAATTGTATCATACATTTCCTTTGTAACCTTTGGATCAAGTCCTGATACAGGTTCATCCAGCAAAAGGATATCCTGCGTTGCACAGAGCGCTCTTGCCAGCAATACCCGTTGCTGCTGTCCGCCTGACAATTCCCTGTAACATCTTTCTGACAATGATGTAATCCTAAGCCTGCCCATCATATCTTCAGCGAGCATTTTCTCAGCTTTACTATAGAACGGGCGTAATCCACAATGGTTCTGGCATCCGGAGAGAACAATCTCTCTCACGGATGCAGGAAAATCTTTCTGAACCGCTGTCTGTTGCGGCAGATAGCCGATTCTATTACTTTTCAATCCATCACCAAGCAGAATCTTTCCACTGATAGCTGGCTGGAGCTTAAGCAACGTCTTCATAAGTGTCGACTTTCCTGAGCCATTCTCACCTAGTACACACAAATAATCCCCACTGTTTACAGCAAAATTTATATTTTTAAGAATTGCTTTTCCTTCATAACCGATTGCAAGATCATTACATGTTATTTGTGCCATGGTGCCTCCTAATTTAAAGCCTGTTTCAAAGTATCCAGATTCTTTGTCATAACAGAAATATATGTTGTTCCACCTGCAATGTCATTTGAAGTTATTGACTGCATTGAATCCAAAGTAAGTATCTTCTGGTTCTTTGACTGTGTATTCTGTATAATTGTTTTTGCAATCTTCTGATTGGATTTGTCTATCGTTATAATATTCTTCAAATTAAGTTCATCAGCTTTTTTTGCAAGAAACGAGATAGTCTAAAAGCTTGCCTCACTCTCTGCGGAGCATCCCGCAAATGCGGCATAATAATTCAGTCCATAATCATCAACCATATATCTGAACGGAAAGCGGTCTCCAAACAATAACGTTTCGGTTGCTGAATTCTTTACGTTTTCCTGATATTGTCTATCAAGACTATTAAGTTTTTCTGCGTAAATGGCAAAATTAGTGCTATACATATCCTTATGCTCAGGATCTGCCTCTGCCAGATTATCTGCTATCGCACTGCAAAGTGTTTTTGCATTTCTTAATGACAGCCATACATGTTCATCATATTCCTT
This sequence comes from uncultured Bacteroides sp., assembly GCA_945865495.1. GTDB lineage: Bacteria > Bacillota > Clostridia > Lachnospirales > Lachnospiraceae > Bacteroides_F. Next base: position 7,910 of record CAMBEF010000090.1, read on the forward strand.
TTCTTCATGTTCAAGCATATCATCTGCTATCTGTGTTCCCGTCATGCCTGCAGGATAATATGTCGGCCAGTTATCCATTTCCTCTGACAATGCCTCAAATCCGTCATTGCCCATATATATATGAAAATGTTCTGCCTTCCCCGGAGCAATACCATGATCACTGAACTGAACGTATTCCGGCGCATTATCATCTTTTGTAACCGCCTCAAAGAAATATCTTACGCCCCTGTTACCTGATACATAATCATAAATCTGATAACCTTTATATTCATAAACCCCTTTTGAAGATATCCCATTCCTAACAAAGTTTATAGTATTATCGGAATCATTAATTGTAATCCCAGATACATCTGTTTTATATCCTTTTTCATAATATTCCCTGTATTCTGCTGCATTTTTTTCTCCCGTTTCAGCTTTGGCTTCCATGACATCATCAAGGTCTCCATCTTCAAGATATGGATATACAGACTGCCAGTCTCCTGCCCAATCTGCAAGCGTTCTGTCCTGCACATCGCTGTCTGCAAAATGCGAATATCCATGATTATGATCTTCCTCTGCCTGCATTCCGGGCATGGCTTCTTCTGTCTTAACCTCATCCTTCAGAACATCAAGCAGATTAATCACTTTCATATTTTTATTCACTGCCTCTTTTAATACTCCGTCAACCCACGAATCCGACTCTCCGCCAACATATATAAATAAATCACAGTCCGATATCTTCATTATATCTGACGCTGTTGGCTGGTAACTGTGAAGATCAACTCCATTATCAAGCAGCATAGTTAGTTCAATATTATCATTACCGTTCCCGGCAATTTCTTTAACCCAGTCATACTCAGGGAAAATAGTTGTTACAACCTTTATCTTTTTATTATTGGAATTATCTGATGATAAACTGCCGCATGCAGCAAGTCCGATGCTTGCCATAACGACAATTAAAAGAACTGATATATATTTTTTCATAAACAAAACCTTCTCTTTCCTGATTTTATATCTAAAAATAGGTACAAAAACAGAAGGATACATCCATCCTGTTGATACACTATATCCTTCTATTTTAAGGTTTTATTCAATTATCCATTCTTACCGCTGAATTGGAATCCGAAATTCCTGTTTGCAAAATTAACTTCCGATTCAGCATA
>CAMBEF010000091.1 GCA_945865495.1 uncultured Bacteroides sp.
GGCAGGAATAATATTCATAAGAACTGATGACGGATATACAGCCTTGCCTCCCGGTACATATACGCCTACTCTTGAAAGGGCTGTTACCTTCTGTCCAAGCATTGTTCCGTCCGGCTTACTGTCAAACCAGCTGTACTGCTTCTGCTTCTGGTGGTAATCCCTGATATTAACAAGTGCCTTACGGATAACCTCGACAAGCTTCTCGTCAACAAGTGTATAAGCCTCTTCAATCTCTTCCTTAGTTACAACGATATTGTCCGAATTAATATCTGCTCCGTCAAATCTCTTTGTGTAGTCAAATATTGCTGCGTCCTTATTCTTCTTAACATTCTCAAGGATCTCATTAACAGCACTCTCAAACTGTCCGTAGCTGTTAGGACTTCTTTTAAGAAGATTCTCCAGAATATTATTCTTACTTTCCTCTGTGAGTTTTATTTTGCGCATCTTATCTTAGCCTCCTGCCCTGACGATTATACATTGTGTGCAATGCACTGTTATGAATTATGCAGTATGCATTATTATGCATTCTTCTCGTCAATATATTTTCTTAATCTTGTAATGATATCGTTAATACGCTCATTCTGCATCTTCATGCTTACTTCATTGACAACCATTCTTGCAGATAACGGACATACCTCCTCAAGCACAGTAAGTCCATTCTCCCTGAGTGTTGCTCCTGTCTCAACTATATCGACAATAACCTCCGACAGTCCTACGATAGGTGCAAGCTCTATCGAACCGTTAAGCTTGATTATCTCAACTGTCTGATGTTTCTTATTATAAAAATAATCCTTGGCAATATTAGGATACTTTGTTGCAACCCTGATAAGTTCATGGTGCATCAGAAGCTCCTTGGCCGACTGCGGTCCGCACACACACATCTTGCAGTTGCCGGTCTTAAGATCAAGGACTTCATACAGCTTGCGTCCCTCCTCAAGTATCGTATCCTTTCCAACAATTCCTATATCAGCAGCTCCGTACTCCACATATGTAGGGACATCCGTTGCCTTGGCAAGGAAGAATCTGAGCTTAAGATCCTCGTTAGTGAAGATAAGCTTTCTTGAGCTCTCATCCTTCATCTCATCGCAAGTAATTCCTATCTCTTCAAATATCTGCAATGTCTTCTTGGCAAGCCTTCCCTTGGCAAGTGCAAATGTTATATATCTGTCGTTACCCATCACAACCTCCATCATAGCGCATCACACGCTGAATTCTTAAAGCATTTTAAAAACATCCTGTGCTGCAGCAGTCTTAATATCACCTGATGCAAGATTAAGGATTCTTACATCCTCACCGTCTGTCATCGAGATAATATCCGTAATATCCGATGACTCTGCATATGCTCTGCACTCGCTGTCATCAATTGTCTTATTGCATAACATGCTGGCACTGACACCTGCATTACGCAGCTGTGCCGCAAGCTTTACCGCACTGCTCCACTGTGAAGGCGTGTGAAGTATCATTACTCCGTTCCTGTCGCAAGGTATCTCTATCTTCTGGCGTTCTAACGCTACCATAAGCTGGTCGGCCGTGAGTGAAAATCCGATTGATGCCTTGTCACTTCCGAACTGTCCTATAAGCTTATCATAACGTCCGCCCTTGACTACCGCATCACCCGTACCATATGTATATCCGTTGAATATAACTCCGGTATAGTACTTATGCTTGCTGAGCATTCCAAGGTCAAATGTTATATACTTGTCATATCCGTTCTGTGCAAGCATTCCGTAAAGTTCCTCGAGGTATGCAATAGCTTCAAGTGCTTCTTCATTACTTGTAATGGAGCGTGCCCTGTCAAGTACTTCAACTGAGCCAAAAAGCTGTGGAAGAACAAGGAGTGTATCGGTAAGACTGTCATCAAGATTCTGTGATTTCAGAAGTTCCTCTACTCCGTAAAAATTCTTATTAAGCATAAGCTCAACAAGCTCATCTTCCGTATCGGTATCTATTCCGGCTTCCTTAAGAAGTCCTCTGAAGAACTGGACCTGTCCTATCTCAACCTGAAATTCCTTAAGTCCCGAACTTAAGAGAGAATCAATCACCATAGAGATTATCTCTGCATCGGCATATATTGACGAATCGCCGATAAGCTCTGCTCCAATCTGTGTTGTCTCCTTGAGACGTCCCTGATAATTATGATTGTTAATAAATGTGTTGCCGATGTAGCACAGCTTAAGCGTCATATTGCTGTCGCCATAATACTTGGCAGCCGTCCTTGCAATTGAAGGTGTCATATCAGGACGAAGAACCAGTGTATTGCCATCCCTGTCAAAGAACTTGAACATCTCGTTAGATGCTACACTTCCTCTCTCCTTATTGAACACATCAAAGAATTCAAATGTAGGAGTAGATATGTCATTATAGCCATATGACTTCAGCACATCATGAATCCTGTTCTGAATCATAAGCTTTCTGGCACATTCTCCGTTATAAATATCACGTACACCTTCAGGTGTATGAAGCAGTCGTTCCTTTTTCATAAATCTCTCCTTACGCTATGTCACTTTAGCGTGGTAACGTGTTATCGCGCTAGAATGATTAGAATTATATAATAAACATAACTTTATGTCAATGGCTTTATATCTCTCCATGAAGCATCTCTTTATATATTATAAATCTGTTATGTCCTTTTTCATTGGCAATCTCCAGCGCTCTTCTGGCTTTAAGAATCATCTTGTCATAATCTTTGCCGTTGAACGGATAGCGGGAAACACCTATTGAAAATGTAATCTCATCATTGTTAAGCATCATATATCTCCACTTAATCATGGTTCTGAGAGATTCAATAAATGCTCTCGTATTAACTTCAACATTGATATCCCTTACGGCAATATAAATTATATTATTATCATCTGCACCGGCAACACCTCTGCACCATACCTTATCCCTGCACATATCAAGCACAAGCCTGAACGTATCATCGGCAGCTTTTTTGCCGTGCTTTGCCGCCATCTCATCAAGTCCGTCAATCTGCAGAAGCATAAGCATCATCTCACCTGACGGAGTATATGTAATGCTGTCCTTAATATACTTAAGCACACCGGTGCTTGTCAGATTACGGCTGTCCTCATCATCACCAAGAAGATTCTTTGAGAATGTTATTCCCTCTTCAAGTACCTTAATGGTTCCTACTATTCTTGTCTTTTTGCCGTCAAGATAATAAGTACTTCCCTTGAATTCAAGGAGGCCGCTGCTCAGTATACTGTATTCAGATGAATTAACATGAAACTTATGTACAAATCTTGCCGAACCATTATCTATATCCGAACAAAGTGCTTCAAATTCCGCTTTCTCATCATCAGGGATAATTCCCGGCGCCCTGTACTCTGCAGCTATATCAACAAGCGGTCTTGTATCAACGACATCCATCTCATCATCTATAAATCTGTATATTGTAACGTCTCTCAGCCTGCAGTCAATTGCATATACAAGCTCTCCTTCAAGCGAAAGCAGATGACTGTATTCATTAATCATCTGGCGGAGATTCTGATTCTGATGCTTGAGTGCCTGTATATCATTAAGCTTAAGTTCAAGATATTCATATGCAGATTCTTCATCGTCTTCATCGGTCTTATTGCCTCGCAGCTCACCACGTCGTATCTCAGCCATAATCCATCTGTATGAATTATCAACACGGCGCATACGCAGAACCATTGTCTTGGATGCATTGGTCTTAAGTGAATTAGCCACCTCTATAAAATCGTCAAGATCTACCTGATGTATTACATCTGTTATTGTGTAATTTCTCGCAATACCTGCAAATCTGTAATAACTTTCATTAGCAGATACAATCTCAAAATTAACATTAATAATTGCCCAACCGTCAATCAGTTCGTACTTCTCAATAAAGTTACTTTCCATAGCTGTCCCTCACATCAAGATCTTTCTGAAGCATTTCAATATAATGAACCATTATACCATTATGCGAACGAATTTTAAACTCTTTATTTATCTCTTCATAAGTAAAGCTCTTTCTCCCGCCATCTCTGGCACGGTTCCAGAATCGCATGACATCTGAATACGGAATGTAATATATCTCATTACGCATTACAAAATCAGCAATGATAAATGTAATCCCACCCTGCTTCTCAAAATCACTCATGAATTCTATCTGATGCTCATGGATATTCTGAATCGGAAATGTATCTGACGCACATTCTTTGGCATCAAAGCATACCGGGATTCCCTGGACAGCACCTATATAATCCACCGTACTCTTCTGGTTAAAATATGCCAGCGTAATCTGCCCGGTGCCTTTATCCATCTTCACCGGGGTAATCGGTGTCGGAATCTTCTGTATAAGTGCAAGTCCGGATATTCTGTATCTGTCATTGCTATGATTAATCAGCTCTTCTAATGTAGAGCCTCTAAGTCCTCTTGAATTCCATGTTCCCATATGTGTTCACCTTTGAGTACCCTGTCAAACTCTTTTGGAATATCCGTCCTGACACACAGGCCTCTTTGCGGATAATCAAGCTCATACGCATGCAGCATCTGGCTTTTTATATGATATCGGTCTGACATTCGTTTATTAATCTGTCTGCTGCCATACTTGACATCACCGGCAATCGGATGTCCAAGTGATGCAAGGTGCGCCCTTATCTGATGTGTGCGTCCGGTTATAAGATTCACTTTAAGAAGTGTAAAGCTGTCATTGCAGGCAACCGGGATATATTCAGTTACGATATTATTAATCATATCAGGCTCCGCATTATCCAGAGCTTCCTCATACGCTGTATATATTGAGGATTTGTTAGTCTTTTCATCACGTACGAGATAGCCACATACCCTGCTGCGCTCATTAATCCGTCCCGCGACAACACATATATAATACTTGTGGAGCGTTCTATCCCTGAATGCTTCTGACATCTCCTGAAGTCCTTTTATTGTCTTGCCTGCCACAACAAGTCCGCTCGTATTACGGTCAAGTCTGTTACAGATACCCGGTCTGAATGTAACAAGATCTTCTTCCGTAAGGCTTCCCGTGCCAAGAAGATATTCCGTCACATATTCGACAAGCGACTTATCACCGGCTGATGCCTTCTGTGAAAGCATCCCCGACGGCTTGTCTATGATAACAATGTCTTCATCCTCATACACAACTTTCAGCTTCGTCTTATTAGAGACATCCTGATGTGTTGTATCCTCCCCGGCCGATGTGAACTTGCGAAGCGTTTCATCAGAGAAAAATATCTTAATTCTGTCTCCGCCTGCCAGCTTTTCATTGCCGTTACACTTTGCGTCATTCAGTGTTATATTTTTTTTGCGGAGCATCTTATATATAAAGTTCTTCTGCGCGTTGCACAGATATCTTTCAAGATATCTGTCCAGTCTCAGCCCTGCCTCGCGTGAAGATATAACAAGTTCTTTCATTGCACCTCTCCATTTTGTGTAATTACATACACATGCAGCGCGCCGATTCCCATATCCACTGCATGCGGTCCGATTCTTCCTTCGTAAGCCCTGTCTCTCTGCTGTCAGACATCAGCTTTACTTTTTTGAGAAACTGATTCTCATCATTATATAATGATACTGTAACCGAAAGCCTTGCCTCTTTTATGTATTTTTCAAGATCTGCCTTAAACCTGCCTGCATCCGCTTTTGTATCTGTTGTATATGCACACACTGCATGAGGTGTTATGACAAGTGCCGTAACATATGTTGCCTTTTCCCTGGATGTGAATAAGCACTCATATTTGTGAAGGAACTTGTCATCTGCAGCTTCAATTCTATCATACAGCTCATCACTTACCGACCGGCATGTTATGCACATAATAAGATCTACCGCAAACTTGGCTGTCGGCAGCACCATAAGTATCGCCATTACAGTCAGCAGATTATTGCGCGTCTTACACAGTATAAGTCCTGTTACAAAGAACGCCGCAACAATGGCAAGTCCTATTGATGTAGCCACAATATACAGGGTCTTTCGTGCCTTAATGTACCCTGGTATTCCTTTTTCTCTTCTTCCCTGTCTTTTCAAATTTTTCACCTTTTGCTGCAATCTTACGCGGTGGAATGAGACAATGTTTGTCAAATCCTATCAGGTCACTTCTTCCGTTAGAAAGCAGCGCTTCCTTTACAAGTTCATAATTCTCCGGATTGCGGTACTGGATAAGTGCACGCTGCATCGCCTTCTCATGCGGACTTCTCGGTGTGTACACCTTCTCCATCGTACGCGGATCATATCCTGTATAATACATGCATGTAGACAATGTTGACGGGGTAGGATAAAAATCCTGTACCTGTTCAGGTATGTACCCCATATCTCTTACATACTCAGCAAGTTCAATCGCCTCTTTCATGGTCGAACCCGGATGTGATGACATGAGATAAGGAACAACAAACTGCTCCTTGCCTGTCTTTTTGTTAATCTTTGCATACCGGTTAAGGAATGCCATATATACATCATTAGAAGGCTTTCCCATCATCTTAAGTACGTTATCGCTTATATGCTCCGGAGCCACGCGGAGCTGCCCGCTTATGTGATTCTCGCATAATTCCCTTAAGAACGTATCATCACTGTCAGCCATAACATAATCAAATCTTATTCCCGACCTTACAAATACTTTCTTGACCTTAGGAAGCTTACGCAGCTTGCGAAGCAGCGCCACATAATCCTTATGGTCTACTTTCAGGTTATTACACGGCTTCGGAAACAGACACTGTTTTGAAGGGCATGTACCATATCTGAGCTGTTTGTCGCATGATGTATGCCTGAAGTTAGCCGTCGGGCCTCCGACATCATGGATATATCCCTTAAAATCTTTTTCTTCAGTCATATGCTTTGCTTCATTAATTATGCTTTCATGGCTTCTCGTCTGGACAATACGTCCCTGATGAAATGTAAGAGCGCAGAAGCTGCATCCGCCAAAACATCCTCTGTTGCTTGTAAGACTGAACTTAATCTCCGACAGTGCCGGTATCCCACCATCCTTCTTATACACCGGGTGATAATCACACATATAGTCCAGCGCATATACATCATCCATCTCCTGCTGTGTAAGTGGATACGCCGGGGGATTCTGAACCACATACATCTTGTTCTTAACTTTTTCTACAAGTATCTTTGCAACAAACGGATCCGTATTGCAGTACTGTCTGTAGAAGCTGTGTGCATACTGCTTCTTGTCCGTACTCACTTCATCATATGATGGCAGTTCTATATATTCCTCGGTTATATTATCCGTCGAATCAGTACGGTAAACGGTGCCTCTTATATATGTTATATCTTTTACATTAATTCCGGCATCCAGTGCATCTGCTATCTCTACTATAGAATGCTCTCCCATTCCGTATGATATCAGGTCTGCTCCCGAATCAATCAGTATTGAATGCTTAACCTTGTCCGACCAGTAATCATAATGCGACAGACGACGCAGGCTTGCCTCTATCCCTCCGATAATTATAGGTACATCTTTATATGTCTGCCTTATCAGATTGCAGTATACAACCGTTGCATAATCCGGCCTAAGCCCCATTCTGCCTCCGGGTGAGTACGCATCCGTATGACGCCTTTTCTTGGAAACGGTATAATGGTTAACCATTGAATCCATATTACCGGCGCTCACAAGGAATCCAAGCCTGGGTCTTCCAAGTCTTGTAATGCTCTCCCTGTTCTTCCAGTCGGGCTGGGCAATAATTCCAACCCTGTAGCCGTGTGACTCAAGTATCCTGCTTATTATCGCCGATCCGAACGATGAATGGTCTACATATGCATCCCCGGTAATATATACAAAGTCGCACTCATCCCAGCCCCTCTTCTTCATATCGCCCTTACATATGGGCAAAAAATCATGTATCATCCTGCTCCTTATTTTTGTACATTCTTGTCCTGCACAAATAACTCTTCAAATGAATCTATATAATAATCTGCAAGCCTGCGCTTCTCGTCATCAGTGTCCCTGGAAAATTCATCATATACCGCGCATGTTGTCATCCCGGCTGATATGCCGGCCTGTATTCCTTTGACGACATCCTCAAACACAAGACAGCTGCATGGAAATACTCCCATGTTCTCCGCGGCCGTAAGATATATCTCCGGGTCAGGCTTTCCATGATTGACATCACAGCCCGTCACGACTGCAGCAAACATATCTGCTATTCCGTGAGCATTAAGACATTCCGTAACCAGTTTCCTTGAATTGCTTGTTGCGATTCCGATTTTGATTTTTCTTTTCACAAGCTCATCAAGGAACTCTCTAGCATAAGGCTTAAGCTGTACACTGTTAGCATATTTGTCAAATGCCATATCGTTCCACAGCTGTGTTATCTCGTCAGCTGATTCTGCAAGGCCGAATGTCTCCTTGAAGTAAACAGCCGTCTCATGTATGCTCATTCCTTCAACATCCTGTGTCATTGACTTTGGTGCAGTAAGGTTCCTGCTGCCAAGGAATTCCTCGTCTATATCTTTCCATACATGCATACTGTCTATCAGCGTTCCGTCCATATCGAATATGACACCCTTTATGTCATTAAGTATTGTGTCGAGGCTGACAGCTTTTGATTTCTCATCTGCAGCTGCTTTTATATTGCAGTTTGTATTTGTATCCATATCATTAACACCTCTCAGACTATCTGTCTCTCTGTCAGTAAGACGGCGATACTGCCCCGGCCTCAAATCATAATCAAGCTGCAGTGTTCCCATTGAGATTCTCTTAAGATATGTTACACGGCAGCCGGCTGCCATGAACATCCTCTTTATCTGGTGGAACTTTCCTTCGCTTATTGTTATAACAGCTTCATCTGCGGACATCACCCTGAGCTTTGCCGGCTTTGTATGATAGATCTCTTCCGGATTATTATCAACCTCATCATCAGCACATTTGGCAATGTTGATATCGATTCCATTTGCAAATGATTCAATTGTGC
>CAMBEF010000092.1 GCA_945865495.1 uncultured Bacteroides sp.
ATTTTCAAAAAGCTCCTTTATTACAGGTGCCGCAACCGTTCCGCCATAATATACGCCTACCGGCTCATCTATTATGCACATCGCTATCACCTGCGGATTATCAGCCGGTGCAAAGCCTACAAACGATGCAATATACTTTCCGTTGCCTCTTGGAAGCTTCTGCGATGTTGCCGTCTTGCCTCCTATGCAGAAGCCATCTATTGCGGCATTTTTACCGCCACCTTCCGATACAACTTTTTCAAGAATCTGTTTCATTGTATCACTTGTCTGTCTGTTAATCACATTATCCTTTGTCTCATATTCAAATACTTTGACATTGCTTCCACCGGCGCTTGTCGCCTTCACTCCAAAATGCGGTGTCACAAGCGTTCCTCCGTTAATAATGGCACTTGCTGCTCTCATAAGCTGCATTGGTGTAATCTGGAATGACTGTCCGAATGACATTGTCGCAAGCTCTACCTGACCGACATTTTCCTTTTTGTGCATTATCACCGATGCCTCGCCCGGAATATCTATTCCTGTTTTTTCAAGGATTCCAAGCTTTCCCATATATGTATAATAATTGTCAACTCCTGTCCGCAATCCCCATTCAATAAATGCAGGGTTACAGGAGTTCATTACCGTATGTGTAAAATCCTGTGCACCATGGCCTGTTGTCCTTGCACATCTGATTCTTCTGTCTTCAACAATCTTATATCCCGGACAATAATACTGACTGTCAAGTGTTACCGCTCCTGTCTCTAAAGCTGCCGTTGCCGTTATCATCTTAAATGTTGAACCCGGCTCATAAGTATCATTTATACATTTATTACGCCACATACCGTTAAGAAGATTCTGGTAAGCTTCACCCGTAACAATATTTTCAGGCTCATAGTTAAGCTCGTACGGCTCGTTAAGATTATATTCAGGTGCATTCACCATTGCCATTATCTCTCCGTTATTCGGATTCATGACAATTATGCTGACTGTCTTTGCCTGCTTCTCTTCAAGAGCCTTATTGGCAAGCTGTTGGGCATATGTCTGTATATTATAGTCAATGCTTATTGTCAGATCCATTCCGCTCTCAGGCTCATTGCGGTTTTCCTGCATGCCTTCAAGCTCAACGCCTCTGGCATCAGTCAGCGTAAGAATCTTTCCACTGTTACCTGCAAGCCATGAATCGTATTTTACCTCAAGTCCTACTATCCCCTGATTATCACTTCCGGTGAATCCGATCACCTTTGACGCCAATGTATCATATGGGTAGTATCTCTTATAGTCTTCATCGACCTTTACGCCGTCATAACCATAATTACGGATTCTGTCGCCTGTCTCTTTGTCTACGTTGGTTTTTATTCTTTCTATCGATGTAACCTTCGTGACTCTTTTTCTGACTTCCTCGTCTGTAAGATTAAGTTCACTGCAAAGCATCTTTATTACTTCTTCACTGTCTTTTATCTGACTGTGGATTACCGATATCGTACATACCGTTTTGTTAGATGCAAGTACAACACCGTTAATATCGAGTATCTTTCCGCGTGATGCTTTTATGCTCCGCTCCCTTTCATGAAGATCATCCGCTCTCTGCATATAATATTCTGAGCAGAATATCATGACGTACCCGAGCCTAACCATAAGAACCGCAAATATAATAAGTACACACAGCGATGCATACCATATCTTCTTCTTATGCCTTGCTTTGAGTGAAAAAATATTTATGTTCATACTGCAGCACCGGACACATATTATTAATATATCCTATTGCAGCATTACATGTCACATTCCTTAATTCTGCTTTTTAGTAGCAGACTGGGACGGTGTCTGTGCAGACTTTGTTGCTGTCTGTCCTGATTTTGTTGCTGTCTGTCCTGATGTGTTCTGGCTCTGTGCTGCTTTGGTTGTTGTCTGTGCCGGCTTTGTTGCTGCCTGGCCGCTTCCATTACTTCCCGCCGCCTGAGTCTGGCTCTGCGAGCCCGAACTCTGTGTTGTGCTTCCTGCAGCCTGAGTTGCCGGCTGTCCGGCTATCGTATCCATTCCGTCAGGAAGAGCTGCTTCACCATTGCTATAGCCTTCTGCCGGATTATTGGAATTATCTTCTCCACTCTCAGCCGTTGCGAGGTCTGTATCCTTGAATACGTTCATATAAGGAAGCAGGTCTGTCATAATATCCTTTGTAAGCCACAATACCGGCTGTGAGCTTCCGTTATAACCTTCTACCTTAGGTTCATCTATTACAACATACACAACAAACTGAGGATCCTCAGCCGGTGCATATCCAAGAAATGATATTACATATTTCTGGTCTGAACGCGGCAGTTTCTGTGCTGTACCCGTCTTACCCGCCATTGAATATCCGGCAACCTTGGCATTCTTGGCAAGGCCCGTATCAACAGTTGCCTTAAGATATCTTTTCAGGAGCTCTGATGTTGATGAGGTAACCGTCTGCCTTACAAGCTCAGCATCATACTTTTTGATTATCTCTCCTGCAGCGCTTTCGATACGCTTTACTACATGCGGTCTGTAATAATTACCGCCGTTAATCAGTGATGAAAATGCTGACGCCATCTGTGTCATATTGGCTGTAAATGTCTGTCCGAATGACATTGTTGCAAGATCTGCATCCCCCATCTGTCCTGCATCCACAACCATACCCGTTGCCTCACCCGGCAGGTCTATTCCGCTCTTCTGTCCAAGTCCGAATCTCTTCTGGTAATCTGAGAACTTTACATTGCCAAGTTTGGCTGCTATCTGCATCATTGCAGGGTTACACGAATACATTACCGCCTGTTCAAGAGTAAGCGTTCCGTGTCCTGCCTTTTCATGGCACTTTATTGTCCATCCGCCAACAGATTCATATCCCTGACAGTAAAAAGTGTCACCATCATTTACAACGCCTTCTTCAAGAGCAGTTGCAACCGTAAACGGTTTAAATGTAGAACCCGGTTCAAACGTCTCTGACACGCAGAAATTCTTCCACAAAGCATACATTGCCTTAAGCGAATCCTCGTTAGACATCGCTGCTGTCTCTTCTTCCGTATATATTCCGCTTAAATCCCTCGGATTGTTAAGGTCAAACACAGGATAACTTGCCATGCCGAGAATCTCGCCGTTATTAGGATTCATTACAAGAACAGCCGTGTTCTTGGAGCCATATTGCTCATTGAATGACTTTATATGCTTTTCAATAATATTCTGTACTCCGTAATCGAGCGTTGTAATCAGATTATTACCGTCTACAGGCTGTTTGGTTGTCTTTTCGATATTAAGGCTCTCGTCTATATAGCCATATGTAACACCGTCCGTTCCAGACAATTCATTATCATATGTCTTCTCAAGTCCCAGTTCTCCGCCGTTCTCCTGACTCGAGAATCCAAGCACATCACATGCAAATGTTGAAAACGGATACTTACGTATATAGCTGTCCTCAAGCCACACGCCCTTGATATTAGGATAGTTAGTCTTATCGGCAAGCCTGTCATTAAAGCTCTTGACCTGATCAGTTGTAAGATTCTTGAGCATCTTTTCATACTGGCTTCCCGGCTTATTCTTAAGTATATTCTCTACATCCTGCCTGTTAATTCCAAAGCACTCATAAAGTGCCGTAAGAGTAGGCTCCTTATACTTTTCATCCGACAGAAGAAGCTTCGGGTCAAGAATTACATTGTATACCTTCTCGCTGTATGCAAGCTGTGTGCCGTTTCTGTCCGTTATCTGTCCTCTCTTATACGGAAGCACAGTTGATGTATACTGCTGATGATCAAGAACCGTTTTGGAATACACATCTCCGTTCTCATAATTAATCTTAAAAATGCGTCCGGCAAGCACAAGAAAAATACCGCCCGCAATAAGAAAGGCTATTCCAATCTTCTTTCGCACGCGGTATTTCACGCCATTCATTTTCTTACGTTGTCTGTTCTGCTGCCTGTTCTGTTTCCTTCTTGCCATAATCAAACTTCCACTTTACTTACCTGTTGATGGGATATTCTTATACTGCTTAACGTATTCGCTCTCAGCAGCATCATATTCTACTATCTGGCTTCTCTTAGGATATACCATTCCAAGTTCTTCCGTAGCAATTCTGAGCACTTCATTATAATCAATGCTTCCGTCTATCTCCATCTTTGTCTCGTCGTTCTTTGTTGAAAGCTGTGTGAGCTTAATCTCCATACCGGCAACTTCATCAGCAGTATTCTTGACATATGCCTGTGCCTCAAGGTATTGTACACATATTGCAAACATAAATGCCGCAACCGCAACCGCCGCAAAAGTATAGAGAAGATTCGTCTTGTGTGCATGCTTTAATGCCTTATAGCCTTCAAGCCTCTCCTGCTGTCTTTTCTCTTCCTGCTCTCTTCTGCGCTTTGCACGCTGCTCATCATAATCTGTCTTTGGCAGCGCCGTATTAAGCTGCCTTGCTGCTGTTCCGTAGACGTAAGTTCCACGTGTACGTCCTGAACCCCCTGTCCGTCTTTCCATAATTGCCAATACCTCCACGGCCGGAATAATAGCTGTCCTGTCCGGTCAAATTATTTATTAATATTTACGTTCAAATACTCTCAGCTTTGAACTTTTAGCTCTCTTATTCTCTTCAAGTTCCTCTTCGTCAGGAACTATCGGTTTTCTTGTGATAACCTTCCCCTTAGGTTTCTTACCGCATACACACACCGGAAAATCCGGAGGACATGTACATGGATTTTCATTTTTTCTGAATCTTGTCTTGACTATCCTGTCCTCAAGCGAATGGAAAGTTATTATACATAACCTTCCGCCGTCATTAAGAAGATCCGTCATTGCATCAATAGACTCATCCAGCACTTCAAGTTCTCTGTTAAGTTCAATTCTTATTGCCTGAAATGTCTTCTTGGCCGGATGTCCTCCGGTTGCCCTGAACTTCATCGGTATTGCTGCCTTGATAATCTCATCAAGCTCAAATGTTGTCTCAACAGGCTTTATCTGTCTTGCCTGTACTATATGCTTTGCTATATTCTTTGCGAATTTGTCTTCACCGTAATCTCTGATAATACGGTAAAGATCCTCTTCTGAATATCCGTTAACAATATCCTTTGCAGTCATCTCCTGCCTCTGATCCATTCGCATATCAAGAGGAGCATCCTGCTTATATGTAAATCCGCGCTCTGCCTCATCAAGCTGGTAAGATGAAACTCCTATATCAAGAAGTATTCCGTCAACTTTGCTTATTCCCAGTTCATCAAGAACCCTAGGCATATTACAGTAATTATCACGGACTATTGTAACCCTGTCCGCAAACTCACTCAGTCTTTCTTTCGCCGCGCGTATCGCATCTTCATCCTGATCAATTCCAATAAGCCTGCCGCCATCCGTAAGACGCTTCGCTATCTCATATGAATGTCCGCCACCACCAAGAGTTCCGTCAACATAGATGCCGTTCGGCTTTATATTAAGGCTTTCAATTGTTTCATCTAACAAAACAGATTTGTGCTTAAATTCCATGTTCACCCTTCTTAATTCCGGCTGTCATCATACCCATACGCGCTACAGCGACAGTCCCATGCTCTCAAGATTATCAGCAATCTTGCTTATATCAATATCATCAAGATTCATCTTCTCATCATATGTTGCTCTGTCCCATATCTCTATGTGGCTTGCCATTCCGACAAATACAACATCCTTGGTAAGTCCTGCGAGTTCCCTGAGTGATGCCGGAAGAAGAATTCTTCCCTGCTTGTCCACCTCACAGGAAGCAGCTCCGCCCAGGAAATATCTGCGTAATAATCTTGCGTCTGCATTAGTGTTAGGGAGTTCGTTAATCTTTTCCTCAAACTTCTGCCACTCAGTGTTGTCATATGCGATAAGGCATTCCTTATCAAAGCCCCTCGTAACAACGAATTCGTCGCCAAGAGCTTCACGGAACTTAGCCGGGACAATAAGTCGTCCTTTGGCATCAATTGTATGATTGTATTCGCCCATGAACATAACAACATCACCTCTGGCTGAATAAATTCAGGAATTAATTCAATTATGCAGCAAAGTTATCCACCACTTTCCACCACATTATTAAACTTTCACTCCACTTTCCACCACTTTATGTCCATAATAAACGAATTTTACACTAAAATCAAGTATTTTTTTATAATTAAAAAAAGGAGAAAAGCCAGTAAAACACTAGCTTTTCTCCTTTTGGTACTATATACCTATTTTTTGTTGTCCGATTCTTCCTCCACAACCTCTTCTATGACACTGAATCCGGAAGTCTCATCTTTCTTATGCCTCAATATCCGCCGTGACGGCCTGCTTCCATCTTCAGGCACTTTTGGATCTTCCGGCAGCAATCCATTCCTATCCCAGAACAGTCTGTAGCATACATATACTGCCGCAAATGCCATTGACATCACCGATACTATGACAGACACCGGAATAGTTGTTCCCGGAATAAGAAGACTGTCTGTGCGAAGAAGTTCAATCCATGTGCGTCCCAGTCCATATCCGAACAGATACGTTGCAAACGCCTGACCTCTGAACTTCTTATGCTTTATTACAAACAAAATTATTGCAAACAATGCAATATTCCAGACGCTCTCGTAAAGGAATGTCGGATGTACCTGTATGTACGATTCACCATTATATATACGCACGTTAAGAAGGAGTTCCCTTGTAACTCCGTGTGCCTGTGCCGTAGGAATCTGCATTGCAAATATTGAATCCGTATATCCGCCGAACGCCTCACGGTTAAAAAAGTTACCCCATCTTCCAATGGCCTGTCCCAGACAAAGTCCCGCACATGCGGTATCTGCCATAGTCCAGAAGCTGCATCTTCTGATTCTGCAAAACACAATCAGCGTTATTACTGCCGCTATGATTCCTCCGTATATTGCCAGACCGCCTTCCCTGATTCCTGTAATAATCTTAACCGGATTACCTGCATAAAGCTCCCAGTTAAATATACAATAGTACAGTCTGGCACCTATTATTGAAAATATAATTGCCAGAATAGTAAAATCAAGATAATCTTCTACATTCTGCTTCGTCCTGTGTGCTATATAATATACAGTAAATGCACCTGCCAGCATGGCAAGTCCTATACATATTCCATAATAGGCAACACTTATTCCAAACAGATTAAATGTCTGTCCGGGATGGAATTCAAGACCAAGATACGGAAATCTTATTGTTGTATTCATCACGAAATACTCCTTCCAGTCCTCATTCTTGCATGCAGTTTGCAAATAGTACCTTTTATTATACAACAATTATTCCATACAGCAAATAACATTTTTATCCGCACTGTATTCTTTTGGCACGGCATCAGTTATAATGTTCACTGATTCTATTCCTGCAAATGTAACCGGGCTCACAACTCCGAATTTGCAGGAATCAGCAAGGACATACCTTTCAATGCTCTGTTTTGCCGCAGTTCTCTTAACCGCAGCCTCATTGACATCAGGCGTTGTAATTCCCGCTTTGTGCGTTATACCGTTAGTTCCAAAGAAGCCTTTTGAAAAGTGGTATGTCTGTATGGTATTTATGGCATCGCTTCCGACAACCGCTTCGGTTGTTCCTTTGAGTTCGCCGCCTACAAGTAATACATGGAATCCATCAGCAGCAAGCCGTCTGGCATGTGTTACAGCATTAGTCACATAGGTTGCATCTTTTTGTGTTATATAATCAAGCATGCATCCCGTTGTTGTTCCCGCATCTATATAAACAAAATCGCCCGGCGCTATAAGCTTAGCCGCATATCTGGCAATGGCTGTTTTTTTGTCTTTGTTAACATTAGTCTTTTGTTCCACTGTCGGTTCATGGAATATATAATCTTCACCTGCCGCTATTGCTCCGCCGAATACCTTAACAAGTCTGCCTGCATTGGCAAGCGCCGTAATATCCCTTCTGGCAGTCGCCTCTGACACGCCAAGCTCCTTCGTTATGTCTGCTACAGTTATGCTGCTGTTCTTCTCCAGCATCTGCAAAATCAACTCATATCGCTGTTCAATAAACATTTCTGCTCCATTCTGTCAAGCATTACGCAAATCTGTTTCAACTATAATTTTCCTTATAGGAAGTATTTTTGCCGGTGATACGGAAAGCTCATCAACTCCCATTTTGAGGAACTTCTTTGTAAGAGTGGTGTCAGCTCCAAGTTCTCCGCAGATTCCTGCCCATATGCCTGCTTTATGTGCATTGTCAACCACCATCTGTATCATCCGCATGATTGCAGGGTGATGCAGATCACAGAACTCGTCAAGCTTTGTATTCTGCCTGTCTATTGCCAGCGTATACTGTGTAAGGTCATTAGTTCCTATGCTGAAGAAATCAACAAGCGGTGCCAGTTCATCACTTATAATTGCAGCAGCAGGCGTTTCTATCATAATTCCCTGCTTAGGCACTGTGTACTGCACTCCCTGCTCCTTCAATTCCTGCTCTACCTGTGCCGTTATCTCCTTAATGCGTTCAACCTCACGAACACTTGTAATCATCGGATACATAACGGCAATATTACCATAGCTTGCAGCCCTGAACAATGCACGGAGCTGTGTTTTGAATATTTCAGGTCTTGTAAGGCATATTCTGATTGCGCGGCAGCCCATAGCCGGATTATCTTCCTTTTCCATATTAAAATAATCACACTGCTTATCCGCACCTATGTCAAGTGTCCTAATTACTACCTCACGCCCTGCCATAGTCTGTGCTACCGTTTTGTAAATGTTGAACTGCTCTTCCTCTGTCGGAAAATCGCTGCGCTCCAGATATATAAATTCACTCCTGAACAGACCTATTCCGGCAGCATCATTCTGCATAACCGTTGCAAGATTCTTTATATTACCGATATTTGCATAAAGCCTGATATGCTTTCCGTCAACAGTA
>CAMBEF010000093.1 GCA_945865495.1 uncultured Bacteroides sp.
GGTAACAGGGATTACCGCATACAATAGGAGGTCACATATGAATAGTATAGTTTATCCCCCACTCCGATACGCTATAATCACTAAGGTTAAAAATCATATAAACTCGTAATACGGACGAGAGTTTCTACCGGCTGCCTTAAACAGTTAGACTATGATTCCCCGACAAGGAATCAGTGCATCTGTTTAACGGCAGCCTTTTATGTTACAATTAATGGTATAGTGCTGCATAGCGCTGATAGTGATGCGGATTGGAGGAGAAGCTATGAATAAGTATGACATAATTATTGTGGGAGCAGGACCGGGAGGAATTTTTTCGGCATATGAGCTGGTTACGAATGCACCTGACTGCAAGGTTGCCGTATTTGAGGCAGGACATTCGCTTGAGAAGCGCAAATGCCCGATTGACGGTGATAAAATCAAAAAATGTATCGGCTGTAAGAGCTGTTCAATTATGAGTGGGTTTGGCGGTGCCGGTGCATTCTCAGACGGAAAGTATAACATCACCAATGCATTTGGGGGAACGCTGTATGAGTACATAGGCAAGCAGAAGGCGATTGACCTGATGCGCTATGTGGACGGAATTAACATGGAGTATGGCGGAGAGGGAACGAAGCTTTATTCAACTGCGGGAACGGAATTCAAGAAAATATGTATGCAGAATAAGCTGAATCTTCTTGATGCATCAGTCCGTCACCTCGGAACGGATATCAACTATATTGTGCTTGAGAACCTGTATGCATTCCTCAAGGATAAGGTTGATTTCTTCTTTGATACTCCTGTACACAATATAGAGGTGCTTGGTGACTCAGATGAAGGATACCGCGTCAATACAGAAGATGCAGGCTATGAATGTGGCAAATGCATCGTTTCGGTAGGGCGAAGCGGAAGCAAGTGGATGGAAAAGGTCTGTGATGAGCTTAATATTCCAACAAAATCTAACCGTGTTGATATAGGTGTGCGTGTTGAGCTGCCGGCGGTTATATTCTCACATCTCACAGACGAGCTGTATGAGAGCAAGATTGTATACAGAACACAGCAGTTTGAGGATAACGTGCGTACCTTCTGCATGAATCCTAAGGGAAGCGTTGTTAATGAAAATACGAACGGAATCATTACAGTTAACGGTCACAGCTATGAGGATAAGGAAAAGCAGACAGAGAATACTAACTTTGCACTGCTTGTAAGCAAGCATTTTTCTGAACCGTTCAAGGACAGCAACGGATATGGAGAGAGTATAGCGCGTTTGAGCAATATGCTCGGAGGCGGTGTGATTGTCCAGAGATTCGGCGATCTTATCCGCGGAAGACGAAGCAATCCAAAGCGTATCGAGGAGGGCATGGTTGTACCTACACTTGCGGCGACACCGGGTGACTTAAGTCTTGTTCTCCCAAAGCGTATCCTTGACGGCATTATTGAGATGATATATGCTCTTGATAAGATTGCGCCGGGAACGGCTAATGATGATACACTCCTGTATGGAGTTGAAGTCAAGTTTTATAACATGGAAGTAGAGCTTGATGAGCACCTTGAGACACTTCATAAGGGACTTTATATTATCGGTGACGGCAGCGGTGTTACACATTCACTGTCACATGCAAGCGCGAGCGGTGTGTATGTTGCGCGTGAGATACTGGGAGGATTATGAAAAGAATCTGCATAGTTGAGGATGATAAGTCAATAAGCGGCGAGCTTAAGGAACTGCTTGATAATTCGGGTTATGAGGCAGTCGTCCTTGAGGATTTTGGTAATGCCTGCGAGGGGATACTTGCGGCTGAAGCAGACCTTGTACTTCTTGATATAAATATTCCGCATATGAACGGGGAGCTGCTGCTTAAGCAGCTCCGCACAAGGTCAGAGGTTCCTGTGATTATGGTTACGAGCAGGGATTCGGAAGCAGACGAGGTGCTTTCGATGAGCTACGGAGCGGATGATTATGTAACGAAGCCTTATAATCCTACAATACTGCTTCTCAGGATTAACGCAATATTCAAGCGGCTTGACAGCGGGCATGGAAGTAACGGTACGATTGTATTCAGGAATATGCAGATATTTCCGCAGAAGGGCGTAATCAGATACAGTTCAGGAAGGGAGATACTTCTTACGAAAAATGAGATGACGATATTTATGTATCTTTTGTCCAATAAGGACAGGATAGTATCAAGGGACGAGCTGATGACTGAGCTGTGGAACAATCAGGAGTATCTCAATGATAATGCGCTGACAGTGAATATAAGCAGGCTCAGGGCGCATTTCAAAGAGGCGGGATTTGAAGACATTATAGAGACCAGAAAAGGTCAGGGTTATATACTTATCGGGTAGATTATGAGATTCAGGGATTATTTTAAAGACAGGATATATTCACTTGTTATATTTATTGTGCTGCTTGCGGCAGCGGTACTGCTTATGAGGGCGTACAGGCTTGAAGCGGAAGCTGTGGCGGCAGTGGCAGTTATATTTGCAATATTTTATGTATCAGAGCTTCTTATAGATTTTTTCAGAAAGAAGAAATTCTATGATACGCTGGTAGACAATACCGATAATCTTGACAAAAAATATCTTGTGCCGGAGACGATAATATCACCAGGCTTCTATGAGGGGAGAATATTGGAGAGCGTACTTCGTGATACCGGCAAGTCAATGGCTGACAATGTAAATGTCTACCGTCAGGGCGCGGAGAATTTTAAAGAGTATGTCGAGATGTGGATTCATGAGATTAAGCTTCCGATATCGTCAATGACACTTATACTTCACAACAGCCATGATAAAAATGACCGCATGCTGGCACAGGTGCGCAGAATAAATAATCTCATAGAGCAGATTCTTTACTATGTAAGAAGTGAGAATGCGGAGAAGGATTACATCATTGATGAATGCAGCCTCGCAAGAATAGTGGGTGCGGTGGCTGTCCGCAATAAGGATGATATACTTGAAAATAATATAGATTTTCAGGTGTCGGATGTGGATGTCACGGTATACACTGACGCCAAATGGCTTGAATTTATGCTGAACCAGATATTGAGCAACAGCATCAAATATAAGGATGATAATAAGGATACGTCAGTAATACGGATATCGGCAGTACAGGATAAGAAGAGCATTGAACTTAGGATATATGATAACGGCATAGGCATAAGCGGATCTGACCTTCCGAGAGTATTCGACAAATCATTTACTGGGGAGAACGGAAGAAGATATTCCAAGGCAACAGGAATGGGACTTTATATCGTCAAAAAAATGTGTGATAAGATGGGACATGATATATACATAGAATCGGCAATTGGCGAATATACGGAAGTGAAGATGACGTTTTATAAAAATGACTTTTACAATGTTACAAAAATGTAATATTCCGTAATGTTGAACGAACGACATAAGATTAGTGATGTGATAAAACATAATTAATCTTAACGAAAGGAATCATAATTATGGAAACGATACTTAGAATTGATAACATTGAAAAGTATTACGGAAACAGATCAAGCCTCACCAAAGCGATTGATAATATATCCTTTGAGGTTGATAAGGGCGAGTTTGTTGCGATTATGGGAGCCAGCGGCTCAGGTAAGACAACACTTCTCAACTGCATATCAACGATTGACAGGGTCACATCAGGAAGGATATATGTAGGCGGACAGGATATTACGGAGCTTAAGGGGAATAAGCTCAACCGGTTCAGAAGAGAGCAGCTTGGCTTTATCTTTCAGGATTTCAATCTGCTGGATACACTTACTGCATTTGAAAACATTGCGCTGGCGCTTTCAATACAGGGTGTACATGCAAAGGAGATACAAAAGCGGGTATCACAGCTTGCATGTGAGCTTGGTATTAGTGATGTACTGGACAAATACCCATATCAGATGTCAGGGGGACAGAAACAGAGAGTTGCAAGTGCGAGGGCAATAATAACCAATCCAAAGCTGATTCTGGCAGATGAGCCGACAGGCGCTCTTGATTCGAAGGCATCAAGAATGCTACTTGAAAGCTTCAATTATCTCAATCAGGAGCTTGAGGCAACGATACTCATGGTAACACATGATGCATTCACGGCAAGCTATGCGGACAGGGTAATATTTATAAAAGACGGAAAGATATTCAACGAAATTCTCAAATGCGGCAGTACGCGCAAGGAGTTCTTTGATAAGATTATTGATGTTGTAACACTGTTAGGAGGCGATCTTAACAATGCTGTTTAAAATTTCAATAAAAAATATCCGTAAGAGCTTTAAGGACTATGCGATATATTTCTTTACGCTTATTCTCGGCGTTGCGGTGTTCTATGTATTTAATGCGATTGACAGCCAGACGGTAATGCTTAAGGTCAATTCATCCGTGTATGAGATTATAAAACTTATGACAGATATTCTTTCAGGCGTAAGCGTATTTGTATCATTTATACTTGGATTCCTTATTATATATGCAAGCAGATTTCTTATAAAGAGGCGCAATAAGGAATTTGGAATATATATGATACTCGGAATGGGAAAAAGGAAGATATCACTTATTCTTTTCATTGAGACAATGCTTATTGGAGTTATCTCGCTTGCGGTCGGAATAGTTCTCGGAACAGTGGCATCGCAGTTTATGAGCGTTATAGTTGCGAACATGTTTGACGCTGATATGACGGGCTTCAGGTTTATATTTTCATCAGAAGCATGTGTGAAAACGATTGTATATTTTGCAATCATGTATGTGCTTGTAATGCTGTTTAATACATTTAGCATAAGTAAATGCAGGCTGATAGACCTTCTTAATGCGGGAAAGAAGAATGAAAAGGTTACAATGAAAAATCCTCTTATCTGCACATTTGTTTTTGTGATTGCGGTGGGGCTGCTGTCTTACGCATATTGGCTGGTTACGGCAGGAGCATTTAAGCTTAATGTGATGGATAAGCTGTGGCTTCCGGTCGGGCTTGGCTGCGTGGCAACATTTCTTATATTCTGGTCTGTTTCAGGACTTTTAATAAGAATATTTACAAGCATTAAGAGCGTTTATTACAGAGGCGTGAACAGTTTTGTGCTTAGGCAGTTTGGAAGCAAAATTAATACAATGGTATTCTCGACAACAGTAATATGTCTGATGCTTTTTATAACGATAAGCGTACTTGCCGGCGCATTGTCAATGAAGGATTCACTTAAGAAAAGCCTTAGTGAATGCGCACCGGTTGATATGCAGGTAAGGCTGAAGTATTCAGATGAAGCTGATGCGTCAGACGCTGACAGGATATGCAGACTTCTTACAGATAACGGATTTGATACAGACACATATCTTAAGGATATCACGGCATATAATATGTACAGGACAGGCCTGACGGCAGCAGATACACTTGGGGAATATGCGGATATTCTTATAAGTACAAATCCGCTTGTGGATTTATCAGGGCAGGAGTTATTCATGAAGCTCAGCGATTATAACAGAGTTGCGGGCTTATACGGATTGCAGCAGCACAGTCTTAATGAGGACGAGTATATTGTGATTGCCAATTATAAATATATGGTAGATATAAGAAATGCTGCACTTAAGAACGGTCAGACGATAGTTGTCGGTGAAAAGACCTACAGACCGCGTTATTCGGAATGTATGGATGGCTTTGTGACGATTTCGGCACAGCGTATCAATGACGGAATATTTGTCCTGCCTGACGATGCATTTGATGACAGCCAGCTGTATATCACAGGAATCAGTGCCAATTATAAGAGCAGTGATAAAGCATGGAAGAACAGTGCCGACAATAAGCTGGTTGATACGGTTAAGCTGATTAATAAAAAGAATTCGGATTCTGTGGATTCTGATGATTCCGAAGCTTCAGGAAGCGTTGGCAGCCTTGCTAACTGTGAGACAAAGGGCGGAATAGCTCAGAATGGTGTAGGGCTTGGAGCACTTGTAACATTCATAGCGCTTTATCTTGGAATTATCTTTCTGATAAGCAGTGCTGCGATTCTTGCGCTTAAGGAATTGTCTGACAGTGCGGACAATAAGGAAAGATATGGAATGCTCAGGAAAATCGGTGTTGATGAGAGAATGATTGATATGGCGCTTTTCAGGCAGATAGGAATATTCTTTGCATTTCCGCTTCTGCTGGCAGTCATCCACTCAATATTCGGTTTGAAATTTGTCAACCTGATACTATCAACAATGGGAATGAGCTCTATGATGGCATCGGTTGGCACGACGGCAGTATTTCTAGTACTGATATATGGAGGATATTTTGTGCTGACTTATATATGCAGCAGGGGAATTATAAAAAACGGATAACATGTAAGAAGTGGTCGCGAAAGCGACCGCTTTTTTTGAGAACATGGCATATTTCAACTTTGATGGAAATGCCGGCTTACAGTCGGTTTTTGAATATGATTTTGATGTGAAGAGAATAGTTGATGAGCTTGGAAGTATTATATATGGAGATACAATTGAACCGGGCAGGACACTGGTTGTATTTGATGATATACAGGACTGCCCGCGTGCAATACAGTCACTTAAGTATTTCTGCGAGAATATGCCAAAGCTGCATATTATAGCGGCAGGGTCTCTGTTGGGTGTTGCGCTTAGACAAGAGGGAGTATCGTTTCCCGTAGGCAAGGTTGATCGTATAGATATGTATCCGATGAGCTTTGAGGAATTTGTAAATGCAGATGGCGGCGGTAAATATATCGATGGGGTATGTAAACTCCGGTGTGAGCGTGAAATACCGGAATTATATACTGTACCATTGGAAAAATATCTGAAGAATTATTACATTGTTGGTGGAATTCCTGAGGCTGTGCAGGTTTGGGTTGATACTCATGATTACAGTGCTGTGGAAGAGGTTCAGGATAGGATATTAAGAGATTATGCAGATGATTTTGGCAAGCACACGAATGCAGACACGGCTAATAAAGTAAGGCTTATATGGAATGCTATTCCGTCACAGATAGCGCGTGATAACAATAAGTTTATATTTTCACATGTAAAGCATGGGGCGAGGGCTAAAGATCTTGAGGATGCGTTGGAGTGGCTTGTCAGCGCAGGCATCGCGTATAAACTGAATATGGTGCCTAATCCAGAACTGCCATTGGCAGGAATGGCAGACAGCACATATTTTAAAGTATACATGTCGGATGTAGGGCTTCTTAGAAGAAAGTCCAATGTTAATTATAGAACTATTATTGATGGAGATGTGTCATATATTCACTTTAAGGGGGCATTGACGGAAAATTATATAATGACACAGCTTAAATATATGGGAATAGAGAGTTATTTCTGGAGAACAAAAGCTGACGCGGAAGTGAATTTTATTACTGATTATGAAGGAATCCTTCTCCCAATTGAAGTGAAATCAGCAGATAATACAAAGGCAAAAAGCCTGCATGTATTCTGCAAAAGGTATAATCCAAGGATGGCGGTCAGAACATCTTTAAAGAATGTCGGAGATAATATTGACGGAGATACACATGTGTGGAGCATTCCGTTATATACAATATTCAGACTTAAGGAATATGTTGCACATGAGATGGGGTGGGAATAAATGACCTGCCCCTCTTTGCTCTGTCGCTCCGACAAATCTTTGATACTGCCCCTCTGACAAATTGTGTTGATTTTGCAATGTGGCTGTTATATAATGTTCATGTTCGTTTTCAGACCGCATTTGGAGCGGAATGATTTTATTAAACAAATCAATATAAGAAAAGGATGGAAAAACTCATGGGAAAGTGTGAATTACTCTATGAAGGAAAAGTAAGGGAAGTATATGATTGTGAGGATAAGCTTGTTATGGTTGCTACAGACCGTATATCAGCATTTGACCACATTCTTAAGAACAAGGTTACAGATAAGGGTGCAATCCTTACACAGATGTCTAAGTTCTGGTTTGATTATACAAAGGATGTTGTTGCAAACCATATGGTATCTGTGGATGTTAATGACATGCCAGAGTTCTTCCACAAGGATGAATATATCGGAAGAAGCATGCTTTGCAAGAAGCTTACAATGCTTCCAATTGAGTGTATCGTAAGAGGTTACATAACAGGAAGCGGCTGGGCAAGCTACAAGGAGAACGGAACAGTATGCGGAATCAAGCTTCCGGAAGGACTTAAGGAGTCAGAGAAGCTCCCTGAGCCAATCTATACACCAAGTACTAAGGCAGAGATTGGTGACCATGATGAGAATATCTCATTTGAGCAGAGTATTGATGTACTTGAGAAGAAGTTCCCTGGTAAGGGTCTTGAGTACGCAACAAAGATTAAGGATGCAACAATCACACTTTATAAGAAGTGTGCAGAGTATGCTTTAAGCAAGGGTATCATTATTGCAGATACTAAGTTTGAGTTCGGTCTTGATGAGAACGGTGAGGTTGTAATCGGTGATGAGATGCTTACACCTGACAGCTCAAGATTCTGGCCACTTGAGGGATATGAAGCAGGCAAGGGACAGCCTTCATATGACAAGCAGTTTGTAAGAGACTGGCTCAAGGCTAATCCTGACAGTGATTATCTTCTTCCTGATGATGTTATTGAGAAGACGGTTGAGAAGTACAAGGAAGCATACAAGCTTCTTACAGGCAAGGATTTCTCACGCAGATAATTGTATTGATAATTACCGCTTTTAACAGTCTTTAAGGGAAATGGAGAATTATGAATCAGATTGATATTAACGACAGCTACTATGCTGAGGATGAGCTTCATGAGGAGTGCGGAGTCTTTGGGGTATATGACTTCGACGGCAATGATGTTGCATCTACAATTTATTATGGCCTTTTTGCCCTTCAGCACAGAGGACAGGAAAGCTGCGGTATAGCAGT
>CAMBEF010000094.1 GCA_945865495.1 uncultured Bacteroides sp.
ATTACAGTCATATCCGGTGGCCTTTTGCTCATTTTGCCATGTGTTTTATTATTGGTTACAGGCGAATCTGCTACATGAACAGATTACTTATTCTTGTCAGTATCCATCTCATCGATGATATTCTCAATGATATTTTTCTTCATGTAAATGTCAAATATAAGCATTGATATAAATGCAAACTTCTGCAGATATTCACGCTCATGTTCATCCTCTATGTTCTCAAACGAGGCAGAAGCCTTCCTATGCTGGAAGAAAATATCTTTAGATACATTGGAAACCTGGTCCTTTTCAAGCTGATATACCTCCTTATATATCTTCTCAAGTGAAATAACATCATTATCTCCAAAGAAATCTTCTGTCATCGGAGTAAGCAGCTTCTGTATGTCTCCGATGGAAAGCATCTGCTTAAAGTAATAGATGAATGCCATGATATAGAGATGGTCGGAAGAGTACTTCTTCTTGACCGGTGGGGGAAGAAGCTTATTCTTCGTGTAATTGTTGATCATTGTCTTGGTAAGAGTCTTATCGTCTTCGTAGCGCTTGATATCGCTCAGGTGCTCGTCCATAAATGTCGTTACCTGATCCATATAGAGATCTATGTTCGGAACTTCGCCCGGTTTGATATATGAAAGCTGTGTAAGCTTGCGAAGAAGTGCGCCTACAAAAGCCTTGCTGTCGAAAGAAATGTCCTGTGAACCTGCCGGTGTACGTCCGGAAGATGCATTGCCTGTACTGTTATCTGTATTGTTATGCTTTTCAGCAGCCATTGTAATACCTCTTTTCTATTCTGCTGTGATATAGTTTTAATATCTACATTATATAGTTTTAGTGAGCAAAACACAAGATAAATTTGCGTGACAATTTATATCGGATGTAATATAATAAATGTGTATGGCAAACAGCCGCATTGGGCGGACTTACAGACATGCCATAACAACATAAGACGATTGAAAGGATGGGGTTATTAACATGGGAATTTTAACAAGATTTAAGGACATTATGGAAGCTAATATCAATGCACTTCTTGACAAGGCAGAGGATCCGGAGAAGATGGTAGATCAGTATCTCCGCAACTTAGAGAGCGACCTTGGTAAGGTTAAGGCTGAGACGGCAGCAGTTATGGCAGACGAGGCTAAGGCCAAGAGAGAACTTGACAGCTGTAAGCAGGAAGTTGATAAGTATCAGTCATATGCAGAGAAGGCACTTAAGGCAGGTAATGAGAGCGATGCCAGAGCATTTCTTGAGAAGAAGCAGTCAGTTGCCAGAAAGTTTGAGACTCTTCAGCAGAACTATGATCTTGCAGCAGCTAATGCAACAAAGATGAGAGAGATGCATGATAAGCTTGTTAAGGATATTAACTCACTTAAGGAGAGAAGAGACGAGATTAAGGCTAAGGCTAATCAGGCTAAGGCTATGCAGGAACATAACAAGATACGCAATAATGTATCAGATACGTCAAGTGCAATGGCAGGATTAGACCGTATGGATGAGAAGGTCAACAGAATGCTTGATGAAGCCAATGCAATGACAGAACTTAACCAGTCACAGGCTGACAGCGATATTGATAATCTTGCAGCTAAGTATGATTCAGAAGAGGCAGCTGCGGAGACATCGAATGCCGTAGATGATGAGCTTGCAGCACTTAAGGCTCAGATGGGACTTTAATCGGAATCATCAGGAGGAAGCAGTAGTATGGGATTGTTTGGTAATCAGCTGGCCAATGTGGTCGAATGGGAAGAATACAGGGATGATGTCATCTTCTGGAAATGGACTAACAGGGAGATTAAGAAGGGAAGTAAGCTTGTTATCCGTCCGGGGCAGGATGCCATATTTATGTATAATGGTAAGGTTGAAGGTATATTTACAGACGAAGGAAGCTTTGACATAGAGTCGGATATTATTCCTTTTCTTTCAACACTTAAGGGGTTCAAGTTCGGATTTAACAGTGGAATGCGTGCAGAGGTATTGTTTGTCAATACGAAGGAATTCACTGTCAAATGGGGAACGAAGAATCCGGTGATGCTTGCATCACCTACACTTCCGGGAGGACTTCCGGTAAGGGCACATGGAACATTCAGCTTTAAGGTATCTGATTATATGTGCCTTATAGATACGATTGCCGGAGTTAAGAAGCAGTTTACGGTAGAAGATGTAAGAGAGAGAGTATCTTCATCACTTGATACACTTCTTATGACATGGCTCAGCAAGGCCGGCAGCAGCGTGATTGAACTTCAGCAGAAGTCAGTTGAGATATGCAATGGGATCAAGGGTGACCTTGATATGGAGCTCTTTAAGATTGGTATATCAATAACAAACTTCACCATGGCTCCGCTCTCATATACTGAGGAAGTTGCAAGAATGACTGATAAGGCGGCTGCGCAGTCTATGGTTGGAGACATGAATAAGTACAGCCAGATGGCAGTGGCAGATTCACTTGGTAATGCAAGAGGCTCCAATGCCGGAATTGATATGGCAAGTATGCAGATGGGCATGATGATGGGGCAGCAGATGGCTAATTCGATGGCAGCCGGAATGAATATGCAGAATCAGAGTATGCCTAATCAGGGTGCATCGAATATGCAGTATAATCCGGGTGCTAACGGACAGATGGGAACACCGTCTGCGGGACCTAAGTTCTGTCCTCAATGCGGCGCACCGGTCAGTGGAGCAAAGTTCTGCCCTGAGTGCGGAACAAAGCTTCAGTAGTGAATTAAGTATTATTATATTATTTAGGACGGTCGGACGGCAATATAATCATGAGTATTTACGATACATTGAACGAACAGCAGAAACAGGGAGTCTTCACAACGGAAGGTCCTGTACTGATACTTGCGGGAGCAGGTTCGGGTAAGACAAGAGTACTTACACACAGGATTGCATATCTGATTGAGGAGCAGGGAGTTAATCCGTGGAATATTCTTGCAATAACATTTACCAACAAGGCAGCATCTGAGATGCGTGAGCGTGTTGATAAAGTTGTGAGCATGGGAGCGGAACATGTGTGGGTAAGCACATTTCACTCTATGTGTGTAAGAATTCTGAGAAGATATATAGACAGAATCGGATATGATACCAATTTTACAATATATGATTCGGATGACCAGAAGAGTATTGTAAGAGAGGCAATAAAAAAGCTGAATATCGACAGCAAGACTTTCAAGGAAAGAGCTGTGCTTAGTGCAATCTCAGCAGCTAAGGATAATCTTGAATCTCCGCAGGATATGCGGGAAGCGGCGGGAAGTGATTATAACCTTTCAACTATCGCCAGGATATATGACGAGTATCAGCGTGTCCTTAAGATTAATAATGCTCTTGATTTTGATGATCTTATAGTTAAGACGGTTGAGCTCTTCCTGACGGATGACGATGTGCTGGAGCATTATCAGGACAGATTCCGCTATATAATGGTTGATGAGTATCAGGACACCAATACGGCTCAGTTCAGGCTTGTCAGCATTCTTGCCAGGAAGTATAAGAATCTGTGTGTCGTAGGTGATGATGACCAGTCAATCTATAAGTTCAGAGGTGCTAATATACATAATATCCTGAATTTTGAAGATGCATTTCCGGGGGCGACGGTAATCAAGCTTGAGCAGAATTACCGTTCAACCCAGAATATTCTTAATGCTGCCAATAATGTAATTGCTAACAATATCGGAAGAAAGCAGAAGACGTTGTGGACAGATAATGGTGACGGCGAGAAGGTGCATTTTACAAAATATGATGATGCGTATGCCGAGAGCTATGGAGTGGCATCAACAATAAGCGCCAAGGTCTCGGACGGCTGGAATTATAATGACTGCGCTATTCTTTACAGGACTAACGCACAGTCAAGAGCACTGGAAGAGAAGCTTGTGCAGTCTAATATTCCTTATAAGATATATGGCGGAGTTAATTTTTATCAGCGCAAAGAGATTAAGGATATTCTCGCATATCTTAAGACGATTGATAACGGCAAAGACAGTCAGGCTGTGAAGAGAATTATAAATGTACCTAAGCGCGGTATAGGTGCTACAACAATTAACAGAGTCCAGGAGTATGCTGATGAGCATGGAATAAGTTTCTTTGATGCACTTATGAGGGCTGATGAGATTACCACTCTTGGAAGGTCAGCGTCAAAGCTCAAGCCATTTATAACTTATATATGTGCACTCAGGGCTAAGGCGCAGTCGCTGTCTTTGGAACAGCTTGTTGAGGATATGCTTGAGGAGATAAGGTACAGAGAATATCTTCTCGACGGAGATACACCTGAAGAAGTTGCAGCAAGGGAAGAGAATATTGATGAACTTATCAATAAGATTGTGACATATGAAGAGGAGTGCGAAGATGACAAGCCAACACTGTCCGGATTCCTCGAGGAAGTTGCACTTGTTGCGGATATTGATAATCTTGATGAGAACAGTAATCACGTTATGCTGATGACGATTCACAGTGCCAAGGGACTTGAATTCCCGATTGTATTTATGACGGGAATGGAAGATGGGCTTTTTCCGAGCTATATGTCGATTGTGTCGGAGGATCAGGATGCACTGGAAGAAGAGCGAAGGCTTTGTTATGTAGGAATTACCAGAGCCAAGAAGGAGCTTTATCTTAGCAGTGCCAGAATAAGAATGGTGAGGGGAGAGACACAGTATAACAAAGTGTCCCGCTTTATCAAAGAGATTCCGGATGAACTGATGGCTGTGTCAGGTGAGACAAGCTTTGACAAGAGAAAGGAAAAGGCGGCAGAACCTAAACCGGCACACAGCAGGCGCGCTACTTCATTTATGTCGACAGCATATTCTTCAGCGATGGGTTCATATATAAGCAATGTAAGTAATGCCAAACCTAATACAAAGGTTGGATTCGGCAAGGAATTTCCTTCTGACGCATTCGACCTTGAAAAGAAGAAAGGGCTCTCATACGGAGTTGGTGACCGTGTATTGCATGCCAAGTTTGGAATGGGAACGGTTGCAGGAATTGTTGAAGGCGCACGTGATTACGAAGTCAGTGTTGATTTTGATGAGTTCGGGCGTAAGAAGCTTCTTGCCGGATTTGCCAAGCTGAAAAAATCATAAAATGTATTTATAACCTAAAAAACAGTAGTAAAATTACAATACGTTTGGTATACTATTCATATATTTTGTGGTGCATTCATTCTGATGAATGTTGCGGATTGGAGGACAAAGATGAATATTAATAAAATTGAAGATCTCGTATCACTCAGCAAGCTTGGAGACCTTATTCACAAGGGTGAATTAGAGCAGAAGAAGGAAGAGGAGAAGAAGTGCTGCAACGCAGTTGTTATTGCACTTGCAGTTGTCGGAGCTGTAGCAGCGATTGCAGCAATAGCATATGCTGTATACAGATACTTCACACCGGATTATCTTGATGATTACGAAGATGATTTTGAGGATGAAGACTTCGGAGATGAAGACTTTGAAGACGAGGAAGTTCCACTTACTGAGAAGTAATTCAGACTGAGTTTGAACTGGACTGTTGCCACCGGTTGCAATGACTGGTGGCAATTTTTTAAGGAGGATGGAGGATAATCTAATGAAGAAAGAACGTAATGAATTATTGGAATTCCTGGCAGGAATGGCTATGCTTGTTGTGGGACTTTATCTTCTTACAACACATGTTGATGTATCAATGGGGTTCTTTGGCGGATACATAAGAATCGGCGGATGGCATATGTCAACGGGAATGACGGTTATCCCATTTATAATAGGGGTTGTATGGTTGTTTGTTAATCCGGATTCATTTGCAGCAAAGCTGGTTGCCGGACTTGGAGTATTAATTATTCTTGCATGTATTATTATGTCTACAAGATTTTCTATGATAGGCGTATCACTTTACGAATGGCTTCTTATGCTTGTACTGATATTCGGCGGTGGCGGAATGGTTGCGAGAATTCTCTTTAAGACACCTAAGGGGTATGATGACAAGAAAAAAGATGGCAGGGACAAGTAATCAATGATGAAAAAAGGTGAAGTGTATACAGGAACAGTTGAACGTGTTGACTTTCCGAACAAAGGAATTGTAAGAGTTGACGGTCAGGAAAAGCCGGTAACCGTGAAGAATGTTATACCGGGACAGAAGATAAGCTTTGCTATATGTAAGAGCCGTGGTGAGAGATATGAGGGCAGGCTTCTCGGAGTTGAAGAGAAGTCTCCTCTTGAAAGTGTACCATCATGTGAACATTTTGGCGTCTGCGGCGGATGTATTTTCCAGACGATGGATTACAATGAGCAGCTTAAGATGAAAGCATCTCAGGTCAGGAAGCTGCTTGATGATGTAATCAGGACGGACTATGAATTTGAAGGAATTAAGGCAAGCCCTGATGTTACCGGATACCGTAATAAGATGGAGTATACATTTGGGGACGAATTCAAGGACGGACCTCTTGCACTTGGACTTCACAAAAGAAGCAGCATGTATGATATTGTAACGTGTGACGGCTGTCTTCTTGTTGATGAGGATTATGACAGGATTCTTAATTGCGTGCATGAACATATGTCGCGCGCCGGACTTCCGTTTTTCCATAAAATTACACATAAGGGGTATCTCAGACATCTGCTTGTGAGAAAAGCAGTTAAGACGGGGGATATTCTGATTGACCTTATAACAACAACTCAGATGGAATACTCTCTTGATGCTCTTGCTGATGAATTGAAAGCACTTGACCTTAAAGGACATATTACAGGCTTCCTGCATACATATAATGACAGTGTTGCTGATGCTATCAAGAATGAGCGCACCGAGGTTGTGTTCGGACAGGATTTCTTCTATGAGGAGCTTCTCGGACTTACATTCCGTATCACGCCGTTTTCATTTTTTCAGACCAATTCTCTTGGGGCAGAAGTTCTCTATTCTACTGCCAGAGAGTATATCGGAACAACGAAGGATAAGACTGTATTTGACCTCTACAGCGGAACAGGAACAATAGCACAGCTTATGGCACCGGTGGCTAAGAAGGTAATCGGTGTTGAGATAGTTGAGGAGGCGGTTGTGGCTGCGCGCGAGAATGCGGCACACAATGGTCTTACACAGTGCGAGTTCATCGCGGGCGATGTTCTGAAGGTAATTGATGATATTAAGGATAAGCCTGACATAATAATTCTCGACCCTCCTCGTGACGGAATCCATCCTAAGGCACTTCCAAAGATTCTCTCTTACGGAGTTGACCATATCGTCTACATTTCCTGCAAGGCATCGTCACTTGCAAGAGACCTTGTGACGATACAGGATATGGGTTACAGCGTGGAGAAGGCGTGCTGCGTGGATATGTTCCCGATGACGGGGAACGTGGAGACGGTAGTATTGATGTCAAGAGTAAGCAAATAAAGGGCGAAAATGCCCAGAAATAAAGGGAATTCTACTATCCAGACAATCAAATGCCGGACGGTGGAAATCCCTTTTTTTGTTATCTCGGAAACAAATCAACCGCTCTGTTCAGTAGGGGTTGAGAATACAGATTTGCTTTCGGTAGGTCGAGAATACAGATTAGCTGTTTTGGCTCGTAGGGTTGAGGATACAGTATTACTGTTCCGCACTTGTCTGTAGCATCACGAGTTGCTGCAGAACGGTGTCATAGCGGTAATTCTCAATCTTTCCATCTACAATCAACTGAATCGTTTCTTCAATGATTTCGAGAGGTGTGACGAACCATTCCCTTGGATAGTGTTTGTTGCCCTGGTCATCGTAAACCTCAAATGAACAGTTCACATCCTTGAAAAACGAGTGCTTGCTGCCAGGAGAAAGCAAGGGTTGAGTTGACAGGTTGAAAATGGGCAAGGTTGAGTTGATAAGATGATTTTGTAATAGGTCGAGTGGATAAGACGATTATCTTGCGACCAGGAGGAATAGTACCATGATAAATTTAGGGAAGTTAAAAGAAATAAAAGACTTACGAAAGGTCTGGCCGCATGAAGCATTGGACTTTACCCCTTGGCTTGCGGAAGAGGATAATCTTACTCTGTTGGCAGATGCCGTTGGATTGGAGATAACCGTTGATGAGACGGAGTCCGGTGTTGGTGACTTCAATGTGGATATCTACGCAACAGAAACTGGAACGGACAGAAAAATTATCATCGAGAATCAGCAAAGGCTTAAACAAGGGATTCCCGCCACGGGGCGATATAACTGCCCAGGGCTGGAATCCCTTTTCTTTTTCTATCCTTAATTGTTAAATGAAACGCAGTTATTTTATTTATCTATCCTTTATTAAAATACCTATATTTGTAATAAGCACATGTTCTGCATCATGGCTTACAAATACCCTATTGATAAATCATGACGTAGCTATTATCCTCTGATTGTTGGCGGCGGATAAGGAGGACTCTATGAGGTGGTTGTCCGGGCGGTAAACGAAGTCATCATGGGCAGTTTCTCCTTCATCCCCGCTCTGCAGGCAAGTTTTGAGAGATGCCTCGGGGACAGCAACAGTGCAGCGGTGGAAGAAATCGATGCCCGCCTTCTAGAACTTCAGCAGGAACTCCTGAAAAAGGCAAACGCAAAGCAGAACTACGATATCCTTGCCGACGAGATCGATGAACTCCGAGTGGAAAAGGAAGAATTGCTCTTGCAGGAAGCCAACAAGGACGGCATCCGCCAGCGCATGGCTGACATGGTTGCCTTTCTCCAGAGTGAGCCGGAAGAAGTCACCGAGTACAGCGAATCCCTGGTCAGAAGGATGATTG
>CAMBEF010000095.1 GCA_945865495.1 uncultured Bacteroides sp.
CTTACAGTATAATACTTACAGCTGTTATTATACCGGATATGCCTTGTTCTGTGTATCAGCAGCTGTAGCATCAACCTTTGTCTGCTGTGCCTCACGATACTTGAAGAACTCTGTAGCAACCTGTGGGAAGAGTGCGTATGAAAGTACATCCTCTTCCTGCTGTGCGTACTGCTTAACGATTGGATCGTTCTTGAACTTCTCAAGCTGTGGCTCGATAAGATCAGCAGGACGACATGTGATTGGCTCTTTGTCACCGATTGCCTTCTTCTGAACTTCAGGATTGAATGGCTTAACTGTCTTACCGAATTCACCGGCAAGAACCTTCTTAGACTCCTTAGTGATCATCTTATAACGCTCACCCTGAAGTACGTTAAGAACTGCCTGTGTACCAACAATCTGTGATGAAGGTGTAACAAGAGGTGGTTCACCATAGTCCTTACGAACTCTTGGAATCTCCTCAAGAACTGCCTCATACTTATCTTCTGCATGTGCATCCTTAAGCTGTGATACAAGGTTAGAAAGCATTCCGCCAGGTACCTGATAAAGAAGAGTCTTGATATTAACTCCAAGTACCTTTGGATTCATAAGGCCGCTTGCAAGAGCTTCCTCACGCATTGGTCTGAAGTAATCTGCAATCTCTGAAAGAAGCTTCTGGTCAAGACCTGTATCATAAGGAGTTCCTTTGAATGTCTCTACCATAACTTCTGTTGCAGGCTGGCTTGTTCCCATTGAGAATGGTGACATTGCTGTATCAATGATATCAGCACCTGCCTCTACAGCCTTAAGATATGTCATTGAAGCTACACCTGATGTGTAATGTGTATGCATATCAATAGGAATATCTGCACCTTCCTTAAGTGCCTGTACAAGCTCTGTAGCCTGATATGGAAGAAGAAGACCCGCCATATCCTTGATACAAAGTGAATCAGCTCCCATATCCTCTACTCTCTTAGCCATATCTTTCCAGTAATCAAGTGTATATGCATCACCGATTGTATATGAAAGAGCTATCTGTGCATGACCGTTCTCCTTCTTGGCTGCCTTAACAGCAGTCTCAAGGTTACGTATGTCATTGAAGCAGTCGAATATACGGATAATATCAATACCATTGGCGATTGACTTCTGTACGAAATACTCAACTACATCATCTGCATAATGATTATATCCAAGAATATTCTGACCTCTGAAAAGCATCTGAAGCTTTGTATTCTTGAAGCCGTCTCTTAACTTACGAAGTCTCATCCAAGGATCTTCCTTAAGGAAACGAAGGCATGCGTCAAATGTTGCACCACCCCAGCATTCAACTGCGTGGTAGCCTACCTTATCCATCTTATCTACGATAGGCAACATCTGTTCTGTCGTCATTCTTGTCGCAATAAGTGACTGATGTGCATCACGAAGAACAGTCTCTGTAATCTTTAATGGTTTCTTTGCTATCTGCTCTGCCATTATTACTTACCTCCTGATTATTATCTGATTAAATACTGTAATATTTAGAATACACCAAACATTGCCATGAATGTACCGGCAGCAACCGCTGTACCGATAACACCTGCAACATTAGGTCCCATAGCATGCATAAGGAGGAAGTTGGATGGATCTGATTCCTGTCCCACCTTCTGTGATACACGCGCCGCCATAGGAACGGCAGATACACCTGCTGAACCGATAAGCGGATTAATCTTACCATGAGTTATCTTGCATAACAGCTTACCAAGAAGAACACCTCCGGCAGTACCGAATGCAAATGCTATAAGTCCGAGTGCAACAATCTTAAGTGTTGTAACCTTAAGGAATGCCTCTGCGCTTGTTGACGCACCTACTGATGTACCGAGAAGAATAACTACAATGTACATAAGCGCATTCTGTGCTGTCTCTGAAAGCTGCTTAACAACGCCTGATTCTCTGAAGAGGTTACCAAGCATAAGCATACCAACAAGTGGTGCCGTTGTAGGAAGAATAAGACATACAACAACCGTTACGATAATTGGGAACAGAATCTTCTCAAGCTTTGATACAGGACGAAGCTGCTCCATCTTAATCTTTCTTTCCTTCTCAGTTGTAAGAAGTCTCATAATAGGCGGCTGAATGATAGGAACGAGTGACATATAAGAATATGCCGCAACGGCTATAGGTCCCATGTACTCTGTCTGTCCAAGCTTACCTGCAAGGAAGATTGAAGTAGGGCCGTCAGCACCACCGATTATTGAAATTGCTGCAGCAGCCTTGTCATTGAATCCAAAGAGGATTGCAAGAAGATAAGCTGCAAATATACCAAGCTGAGCTGCTGCCCCCATAAGGAAACTTATAGGATTGGCAATCAGTGGTCCGAAATCCGTCATGGCACCTACGCCAAGGAAAATAAGTGAAGGAAGAATACTCCACTCATCAAGCAGATAGAAGTAATGCAGAAGTCCGCCTACCCCATTGCTTGTAGCTTCCTGTGATGCCATTATATCCGGATAAATATTTACCAGAAGCATACCAAAAGAAATAGGAACTAAAAGTAACGGTTCATATCCCTTCTTGATAGCCAGATACAGGAATACAAATGCTACCAGAATCATTACATAGTTTCCCCATGTAAGATTGAAAAATGCTGTCTGGTGCAAAAGATTATCCAGTGTAGTTACAATGTAATCCATGTCTATACCAACACCTTTCTATATCAGTTAGTTAAGGGATACTAATACATCTCCTGATTCTACTGTTGCGCCTGCGCTTGTATCAACACTTGCAACTGTTCCATCCTGAGGAGCCTGAATCTCGTTCTCCATCTTCATAGCCTCAAGAACTACGAGTACATCACCCTTCTTAACAGCCTGACCTGCTGTTACGTTAACCTTAAGAATCTTACCAGGCATTGGTGCTGCTACCTTAACTGCGCCTGCACCTGCTGACTTAGGTGCTGCCTTTGGAGCGGCTGCCTTTGGTGCTGCTGCCTTTGGTGCTATAGCTGCGGCTGAACCTGAACCTGTTCCCTCTTCTACTGTAACCTCATATACGTTACCATTGACTGTAATTGTATAGTTTTTCATAATTATATCCTTTCTTCTGCCGTGATACGGCAGCTAAAAATTCTACTAATAATGGGCAGTTTAGAAACGTACCCTGCGGATGGAACGAACTGTGAATCCGTCCGCCGGAGCATCCTCAGATGCTGCAATAGCTGCAGTAATAACCGCAACGAGCTCAAGGTCATCAGCTGCTGACTCTTCACTCTCAACTATATTTGACACAGCATTGTCAATACCCTCTGATGCTGCATCCTCTGTCTTATTTTTCTTACCTGCCTTAAGCTTGTTGACATGCTTAAACTGTGCAATAAGAATACTCATGAACGCAAGCATAAGGAATACTACACTTATACCGATAACTGTATTAATTCCTGCCTGCTTCATTGTTGCACCAAGGGAAGCCTTGGCTGCCGTGCTTGTAAATGCAACATTGACATCTGTTACTCTGAGATCTTCAAGAAGATACTGCATCTCAAACGTAAGAGTCATGTTACCCTTCTCATATGTAAGTGGTATCTTAGCTGTATAGACATCGCCACTTCTTACAACATCTACATCTCCCATTGAAAGGAGTGTTCCAAGACTATTATTCTCAGCATATGCATATATGCCCTTTGCAAGTTCTTTGGCAACACCTACTGAATTATCTTCCATATATTTGAGTTCATCCTTAGATGCACCACCATACGTCTGTGCATAATTCTGCGCATAGTATTTAACATATGTAGTAAGATCCTGATCTTCAACAGCTGTTGTAGAAGTCTCGGCAGCGAATGCGTATGTTGTAAAGCATAACATCATGATGCATAATACAGCCATGAATCTACGAAACTTTTTCACCATTCTAATCTCCATTCTTCTATTTTGAACTATGCTTTTTGTAAGGAACTGTCTCATCCTTAGATGCAAGCATCTCAAATGCCGAAATAATATACTTTCTTGTATCTGCCGGCTCGATAACCGCATCAACATATCCCCTTGCAGCTGCTGACTGTACAGATGTCTGTAACTTATCATACTCTGCTGCCTTCTCAGCTATTACTGCATTAGGGTCTGCTGCCTTAGAAATCTCATCGGCATACATAATCTTTGCAGCGAGCTTTGAATCCATCATTCCGATAGAAGCCTGTGGCCATGCAAACTCAATGTCTGCGCCTGTAGCCTTGCTGTTCATTGCAACATATGCGCTTCCCATTGCATCGCCTACTACTACGTTAACTCTAGGAACCGTAGCGCCTGCAAATGCCTTAGTAAGTGCTGCAACATTAGAAGCAATGCTCTTCTCTGAACATACTGTGGCTGAAAATCCCTTAACATTGGTAAGTGTAAGTACCGGGATGTCAAATGCATCACAGTAAGTAACAAATGAAGCTGCCTTCTTTGCTGCTCTTGATGTAAGAACCGCATCAAACTTCTCTGCTGCCTTGCCGTTCTCATCAAATACTGCTGTCCTGTTGGCAACGGCACCGATTGTCATGCCGTCAAGCTTGATAAAGCCTGTAACAACAGACTTTGCATAATCCTTCTTAACCTCAATAAACAGATTGTCATCTGCAATATCCGCAAGTGCAAGTGCTGCATCAGGCATCTCTGACTCTATATCTGCACATACACGGTTAAGGCTGTCTGTTACATCACTGACTGCACCATCATCCACATTATTGACAGGAAGGAATGCTACAAGTGTACGAATCTGCTCTGCAATCTCATCAGCAGTTCCGACAAAATCAGCAACTCCTGATTCCTCACTCTGGAACTTTGCAGATGCAGTATCAAGCTTTGCTGTGTAGTTGCCGTCAAGTGCATTCGGGCTGTTCACAAAAAGCTTTGCATTCTCCTTTTCCATAAATGTAAAGTCTGACATTGCTGCCATGACAGCCATACCGCCGCCGCAGTTGCCGTATACTGCCGTAATCTGAGGGATTACGCCTGATGCAAGGCTCTGCTTACGGTAGATTGACCCGAAAGCATTAAGTGCATCTGTAGACTCCTGCAATCTTAAGCCGGCACAGTCAACGAGTGCAATTACAGGAACACCTGTCTTGATTGCCTTATCGTAAATATTGACAATCTTCTTTGCATGCATCTCACCAACTGAACCATTCATGACTGAAGCATCCTGGCTGTATATGTATACAGGAATACCCTCAACAGATCCATATCCGGTAATAACACCGTCTGAAGGAACTGCATTGTCAGACATGTTAAAATCTGTACTTCTGGCTGTTACCATTGCACCGATTTCAACAAAGCTGTTCTCATCAAGGATAGCGTCTATTCTATCTCTTGCTGAACCTTGTGTTTGGTTGCTCATCATAATGACCTCCATATAATTATTAAGTGCCGATATTATATATCTGAAGCACTTTATTGCAATAATGTGACTTAACGTCTCACTGTTTAATTGTAAAACAATGACAAAAAAATATCAAGCATTTATTTGCCTGTTTCAGTTATCAGTCCTGCGTCTCCAAGACAAGCATTTTCCCCTCTTTGAGAGATATCACCCCCTCCTCATCTGTTATCTCATTACTCACACACAGACTAACTCCCTGTAAAAGGTTGTGATTTTCAAGAGGATACTTAAATCCCTTCATAGTAAGCCCCTGAACGACAGGAGTAAGTGCTATGCAGCTTACATATCCGCCAAACTGTCCTCTGCGCCTTATCTTAACCATGTCTTTACCAGGCATAATAAGCATTCTTATCATGTTGTGAGCATCAACAATATATCCGTCTATCCCTTCTCTCTCAATCTGCTCAAGCAGTCCTATATTAGCAAGTGTATGGTCAAGCCTTGTTCCTGTTGCACCAATAACAGTAACCGATGCCTGTGATGCCGCAGACTGTTCATCCGAATCTTCCGGAGTATTGCGGCCATTATCGGCTTTAATCTTGTCGAGTGCTTTTTTTATCGCAAGCTCTGTATCTGTATAGTCTTTTTCTGCCGGATATTTGTCTCCCGGTACATTTTTCTGATACTTTGCAAGCACGCCTTTGTCAACCGAATCATAATCTCCAAGCATATAATCAACAGTAACGCCTATCTTATCCGCACTCACAAGTCCGCTGTCAGCAGCTATGCAGTAATCATATGTTATCCCTGCTTTCTCCTGTCTTTCAAGCCATCCTTTCGCCCATTCAATATCCACGCTCCCGCCTGTTATTATAAGAACATTCCTTACTGCCATATTCCAGATTATCTCCATTTCATTTATTTATTTCATTTCATTCCATTTATTAATACCGGCATGATATATAAAGTATATTAGTC
Source organism: uncultured Bacteroides sp. (assembly GCA_945865495.1). Classification (GTDB taxonomy): domain Bacteria; phylum Bacillota; class Clostridia; order Lachnospirales; family Lachnospiraceae; genus Bacteroides_F. Next base: position 6,292 of record CAMBEF010000095.1, read on the forward strand.
TATTTGCCAATTTCAGGCAACATCTAATGAATACAGGACTATCTTTTTTCACATTTGTGTTTTATAATGGAAAAAATTTGATACCAGGAGGATTAAACATGTCTAAAACTTCAAAATCTGACGCTTCTTCATACGAAGCTGTTTCATACGAAGCCGACACAGACACTGCTCATGAACTTCTTACCGTTCTTAAAGACTGCGGAATGGAAGATGCCTACAGCCAGTACGACAACATTTCGGGGAGCCATGTGATATATGTCAGTCACACTGATTATGCACGTGCCAATGATATTGCCGTAACATTTCACAATGACCTTGAGGATGCCGGTGAAAAGAATGGTGAGGATGTAACGGCTGAAGAACAGCCCGTGCTCCTTTACTCCAATTCTGACGAAAAGTACAAAGACAATCTCTCATCAGCATATACATTTCTCATAATAGGTGTTGTCGGTCTGATTGCCCTTGTCCTCTATGACTTCGGACTTATACCGGTATTTAAGACAACTTCGGCTTCAAAGATTCTTTTTAATGTAGTTGCGGCTGCACTTTTTATCGGATTCATAATTGCAGGAATTATGTCTCTCAGATACTCCAAAAAGCTGAAGCTTGCAATCGATGTTGACAGTGCAATGCTTGACAATGCAGTCTCATACCTTGAAGCCAATCTTTCTAAGGAAGCCATAGAGAACTCATATGACAGCAGCGATATTCCCGATGAGATGAAATATTACCGCCGCACCGACGCCATCAGGCAATGTATTTCATCTGAATTTGATGATGTGAGTGAAGAGCTTATGAATGAAATATGTGACAGATATTATAACAGTCTGTTCGGACAGAACTGATTATATCCCGTGTGATTGTTTTAATTAATCACCTTTCGGGAAAATAAAAATCCTGTACATGCAGCGTCATATTAACATCAGACAATGTATGTACAGGATTTTATTTACTCTATATTCTGAATCTGCTCTCTTACCTTCTCAATCTCTGTCTTAAGGTCGATTGCCTTGTTGGATATCTCAAGATCATCCGCCTTGGAAAGTATTGTATTGGCTTCCCTGTTCATCTCCTGCGCTATGAAGTCAAGCTTGCGTCCGATTCCGCCCTCCTCGTTAAGACATTTCTTAGCATGGTCTATGTGGCTTCTTAAGCGCACCGTCTCTTCATCAACACATATCTTATCGGCATACATAACAACCTCTGTTGCTATCCTGCTCTCATCAAGCGTTGTATCTCCAAGTATCTCAGTAACCTTGTCCATGAGCTTGCTTCTGTAATCGCTCATTATCTTAGGGCTGCGTTCCTCTATAAAGTCAACCATCGCAAGCATGTTGTCAAGCTTGCCCATGAGGTCCTCCTTAAGATTCTCACCCTCTGTGATTCTTGCAGAAAGCATCTGCCGGCATGCCTCTTCAACAGCAGTTCGGATAAAGTTCCATATCTCCTCCTCATCAGCAGCCTGCTCTTCCATTGTAATAACCTCAGGAAAACGTGAAAGCTGTGAGATTGTTATGTCATTGCGCAGCTCAAACTGTCTCGACATCTTATCAAATATATTCATATATTCATCAGCAATATCCGCGTTATACTTTACCGAGACTTTATTATCCGCATAATCTTCATATGTTATGAATATGTCGACTTTGCCTCGCTGGATATATTTTTTAATAACTTCACGGATTCTCGCCTCGAACACATTAAGCTTCTTCGGCATCTTTATTCCGGCTTCAAAATATCTGTGATTGACCGATTTCATCTCAACTGAAATCTTGCGTGTCTCCTCCGCCATCTCACATCTTCCAAAGCCCGTCATGCTCTTAATCATGGTAAACCCTTTCTTTATCAATCATATACTTGTGTCTCTAATTACACCACGAATTAGTATAACAAATAAAAAAAATAAATCAAGGAACAGAATATAAATTTTATTTTCTTAATGTTTTATGATACAATAACCTAAGCCGGTGCGCAGACATACTACACGATATACAGCACTATAACAGGCGCATCTGCGGAATGGAGTAATTATGGCATTAGACGGAATTGCAATTGCAAATATAACACACGAACTTGATACTCTCCTTGCTAACGGCAGGCTCTACAAGATTGCCCAGCCGGAACCGGATGAGCTTCTTCTTACAATTAAGAATAACAAATCACAATACAGGCTTACAATATCAGCCAATGCGGGGCTTCCACTTATATATCTTACAGATTCCAATAAGACAAGCCCTCTCGTTGCACCTAATTTCTGCATGCTCTTAAGAAAACATCTCGGCAATGCACGGATTATGTCAGTCAGGCAGGCAGGACTTGAACGTGTGATTGATTTTTCATTTGAGCACCTTGATGAGATGGGT